>CALFWP010000096.1 GCA_937927905.1 uncultured Neomegalonema sp. | reverse complement strand
CTGACGGAAACGTCGGAGACTCCGCAGCGGATGGACTGACCGCTATCGGTAACAAGCATGACCTGATCGCCCTCATCCACAGGGAAGGTGGCGACAACATGTGTTTCCCCGCCCTTTTTACCGGAAGCAAGCGCCATGGCCGCAACCCCCTGCCCGCCCCGGCGCATCGGCCGGAATTCATAGGCAGAGGTGCGCTTTCCGATACCGTTTGCGGCAACAGTCAGAATAAATTCTTCCTGTGCGCTCAATTCGATATAGCGCTCATGCGTGATGGCGGTTTCCGCAACATCCTCTTCATCATCCGCCGCGCCGGCCTCATCATCACCGGCCATCTGGCGGCGCATTTTCAGATACGCCCGGGCCTCCTCAACAGTGCGTTCCACATTGGACAACACACACATTGAGACAATCTCATCACCCTCGGCGAGCTTCATGCCCCGCACGCCGGTCGAATCGCGGCCCTTAAAGATGCGCACTTCACTGTCGATCGGGAAACGGACCGCCTTGCCGAGTTTACTGGACAACAGCACATCACTGTCGGGCGAGCAAATCTGTGCCGAGATCAGCCGTACGCCCTCGGGCAGCTTCATGGCAATTTTGCCATTGGCCTTGACGTTGATAAAATCCGACAGCTCGTTGCGCCGCACCTGGCCGTCAGAGGTGCAGAACACAATCTGAAGATTGCCCCAGTCCTCCTCCGGCGCATCCACAGGCATCATCGCGGCAATCGACACGCCCGCTTCAATCGGCAACAGATTAACCAGCGCCTTGCCCTTCGCATTGCGTCCGCCCTGCGGCAAGCGCCAGGTCTTGAGCTTGTAGACAATGCCATCCGTGGTGAAGAAGAGCACCGGCGTCAGGGTGTTGGCCGAAAACAGACGGGTGACAAAATCCTCGTCCTTGGTGGACATGCCTTGCAAGCCCTTGCCGCCGCGTTTTTGCGAGCGGTATTCGGCCAGCGGCGTGCGCTTGACATAGCCGGAATGGGTCGCGGTCACGACCATATCTTCCGGCTCAATCAGATCCTCATCATCAAAATCGGCCAGGCTGTCGACAATCTGCGTACGGCGGGGTACGGCAAATTCCTCTTTGACCGCAAGCAATTCGGCAGAAATTATGCTCAGTATCCGTTCACGGGATTGCAAAATATCAAGATAATCGATGATCTTTTCAGCGAGTTCCTTCAACTCGTTCGTGATTTCTTCGACGCCCAGTGCCGTGAGGCGTTGAAGACGCAAATCAAGGATCGCACGGGCCTGAATTTCACTCAGGGCATAGGTGCCGTCTTCATTGACCGTATGACCCGGATCATCAATCAGTTTGATGTAAGGTGCAATTTTCTGTGCAGGCCAGTCACGTGCCATCAGCTTTTCACGTGCCTCGCCCGCATCCGCAGAACCGCGGATCAGAGCAACAACCTCGTCAATATTTTCAACAGCCACGGCAAGGCCGCATAAGATATGCGCGCGTTCACGCGCCTTATTGAGATCGAACGCCGTGCGCCTGGCGACAACTTCCTCACGGAACGCAATAAAGCTGCTCAGAATGCGCTTCAGGTCCATCTGCTCGGGACGGCCATTGTTCAGCGCCAGCATATTCGCACCGAACGAGGTTTGCATCGGCGTGAACCGGAACAGCTGGTTCAGGACAACATCCGGTGTGGCATCGCGTTTTAGCTCGACAACAAAGCGCACACCGTGACGGTTGGATTCGTCGCGGACATCGGCAACGCCCTCGACCTTTTTCTCTTTGACCAGCTCATTGATGCGGGCCTCAAGGGTGCCCTTGTTCATCTGGTAAGGGATTTCACTCATGACGATGGCAAAGCGGTCCTTGCGGATTTCCTCAATCGAGGTTTTCGCCCGCAACATGATAGAGCCGCGCCCTTCGGTATAGGCTTTTCGCGCCCCGGACTGACCAAGCATCAGGCCACCTGTTGGAAAATCCGGTCCCGGGATATGCTGCATCAGATCGGATACCTCAAGGTCGGGATTGCCGATCAGCGCCATGGTGCCGTCGATAATCTCACCCAGGTTATGGGGCGGAATGTTCGTCGCCATACCGACCGCAATGCCCTGGGATCCGTTGACCAGCAGGTTCGGAAAGCGTGCTGGCAGGACAGTGGGTTCCTGAAATTCGTTTGAATAGTTCGGCTGGAAATCGACTGTATTTTTATCGAGGTCTTTCAGAAGCTCTTCAGAAACTTTCGCCATCCGGACTTCGGTATAGCGCATGGCAGCGGGGTTATCGCCATCCATGGAACCGAAATTGCCCTGTCCGTCGGCCAGCATAACGGACATTGAAAAGTCCTGTGCCATGCGAACCATAGCGTCATAAATCGCCGTATCGCCATGGGGGTGATATTTACCCATAACGTCACCGACAAGGCGGGCGGACTTTTTATAGGGCTTGTTGTAATCATAGCCGCCTTCGCTCATCCCGAACAGGATGCGGCGGTGAACAGGCTTTAGTCCATCCCGTAAATCCGGGATCGCACGCGAGACAATTACGCTCATCGAATAATCGAGGAACGAGGTTTTCATTTCTTTTTCGACCGAGATGCTCGGGCCGTCAAATACCGGACGTTCAGGCGGTGTATCCGAGGGCTGACCTTCGGGGGGATCTGTCTCGTCGCTCAAGGCTATCTCCGTGGCCCTTCTCAGGCCCTAAATTCCATATGGAACTATAGGCGTCTCAGGTACACTCTAGCAAGCATTACAGGACGAATATCTTTCTAAACCGGATATTTAGCAGTATTTGGAATCTTCAAGACAGCCGGTAACAGAAAACATCCGCAGCCCGGGCGAAACAAACGGTCTTATTTACCCTAACCTGACAATGCGGCTTTATGTGCCTCTACCATGTCGGCCATACTGTTAAAGGTAAATCCGACGGTCGGCATATCCCCCGGATGCATGGTTGCGCCGAAGCCCTCTTGGGCATGACGGCGGTAAATCCAGCAATTTGACAGCCCGTGCCGGTTGGCGGGACCATGATCGTGAAACATGCTCTCCGCAGTATGCAGAATATGCTGTTTACACAGCCCCAGCCTGGTTAGGTTTTGCAGCATGTATTCAAAATTGCGGTCGGAAGGTTTGTAAGAGCCGGCATCTTCAGCGGTATAAACACCATCGAACTGCACACCAAGCTTGGCATTACTGTGTGCAAAACTCGCATTATCCACATTCGAGAGCACAATCAGCATGTAATGCTTTTTTAGATAAGCGAGCGCCTCTGCACTGTCCGGGAACGCGGGCCAGTGCTGTACCGAGGCGCCATAGGTCAGACACTCCTGCCAATCGGTCTCAATGCGCCATTCTTCTGCAAGACGGCGGTATACGGTCGCCAGCAACTGCGAATAAAGTTTGCCGGGTGTCTGTGCCTGTGTGGAGGATTCATAAAACGCATGGGCTTCCAGAATATCATTACGGCCCAAGGTTTGTGAGATGCGATCCGTCAGCGGCTTCAGCCCCGCAACCATCCCGCTTTCCCAGTCGATCAGTGTCCCGTAGACATCAAAAGTCAGGGCTTTAAAATCCGTAAGCTTCATAGTAAATGGTCTACCCTATCTGGCTTCTATAATTTCGCGCATAGCCGTCAGAAACTGTGCGACCTCTCCGACAGTGTTGTAATGACACATGCTGACACGGATACAATCTGGGCGTCTCAATGGCTCCAGGACGTTGCCGGAGTAGTGATCCGCCTTACGCAAATGGGTACGTATGCCCCGGTTGTTCAAAGCTTTGACCACATCGGCGCTGTTTTGCCCTTCGACCCAGCATGAAACCAGGCCCTCGCGCCGTGGATTGTCAATGCCACCGATGATCCCGACCTGTTCCATATCCGCAAGGCCTTTGAGGTTGCCGGTGCCGTGCAGCATCGCATCCGTCAGCGCTTTTTCCTGATCGTGAATTGCTTTACCGGCTGCCACAAAACGTGCGCGCGGCGTTTCAGCATCGGACACTTCTCCGCCTAACCAATCGAAATAAGACACCACATCGGCAAGCGTCGCATAAGCACCAGTGTCGCGTGTACCGAGTTCCCAGTTTCCTTCAGGTCCGCCGATCAGACTGTCATGGGGCAGTGCTGAAAGACGATCCGAGATCCAGGCGACACCATATCCGTGCCTGGAAAACATTTTATAAGGTGAAATTGCGTATCCATCGATGCCGTAATTGTCGATGTCAAGCATCCCGTGCGCTGCGTGCTGTATCCCGTCCACAATGATATAACAACCCGGAGCAACAGCACGGATCGCCTTTGAGACCGCCGCGACATCCACGCTCATACCTGTGAGCGGCGAGGTATGTACGATCGTAGCAACCCGTGTATCCGGTGTGACCAGCGCCGCATAATCCGCCGCCTCCACCGAGCCGGTTTCATTGCTATGCGGCACGGAGATATAGTCTTTACGGGCAATTTTCGCCCAGCGTAACGCGGCACTGCGCGATGCCGGATGCTCCAGGCTTGTGCCGATTACATGACCGCCCTCCGGCGACTCGATAATCGCATTCGAGATCATCCGGAACAAAATTTCCGTACCGCTTTCACCGACAAAAATCTGACCGTCCTTTGCGTTCAGGAATGCCATCATAGCCGATTTTGCCTCTGCTATGGTTTTGACCAGTTCATGAGACATAGGGTTATCACGGCCCTGATTGTCCGGAATCGCGGCATAGTCCGCCGAGGTTTTCACCACGGATTTCAGCGTCAGCGCACCGCCCGCATTTTCAAAGAAAACCCGTTCGCCCTGTACAGGGCAGGTTGCAACATAAGCAAAACGATCCCTGATATCATTTATCAGCTCTGCACGGGCTTCCAACATGATGGCTCCTTGAAAATCGGATCGCTGTTACAGTGGAATGTTATCATGCTTTCTGAAGGGTTTTTCGACGGTTTTATTGGCAAGGGTTGCAAACGCCCGCAAGACGCGGCGCCGTGTAGAATGCGGCATGATCACCTCATCGATAAAGCCCTTTTCGGCCGCAACAAACGGATTGGCAAAACGGTCCTCGTACTCTTTCGTCCGGGCGGCAATTTTTTCAGGATCGCCCAATTCACTCCGGTATAGGATTTCCGTTGCGCCTTTTGCCCCCATCACGGCAATTTCCGCAGTCGGCCAGGCATAGTTCACATCACCGCCGATATGCTTTGAACTCATTACATCATAGGCCCCGCCATAAGCTTTGCGTGTAATGACAGTGACTTTCGGAACGGTGGCTTCGGCAAAGGCGAACAGCAATTTAGCCCCGTGCTTGATAATGCCGTTATATTCCTGCGATGTACCAGGCAGGAAACCCGGAACATCAACCAACGTCAGAAGCGGAATGTTAAAAGCATCACAGAAACGCACAAATCGTGCGGCCTTGCGGCTTGAGTCGATGTCCAGACATCCGGCAAGCACCATCGGCTGATTTGCTACAACGCCGACCGGCTTACCCTCCAGCCGCATAAAGCCCGTGATCATGTTTTTGGCATAAGCCTCCTGAATCTCGAAGAAATCCCCCTCATCAGCGACCTTGTAAATCAGCTCTTTCATATCATAAGGCGTGTTCGGATTATCGGGAACAAGGGTGTCCAGGCTCATCTCAATACGCGCCGGGTCGTCAAAAGAAGGTTTTTCCGGTGCGGGCTCTTTTGCGTTAAGCGGCAGAAAATCGATAAAGCGGCGGGTCTGCATCAGGGCTTCAATGTCATTTTTGAACGCTGCATCGGCCACAGAGGATTTGGCGGTATGTGTCCGTGCCCCGCCCAGCTCTTCCGCAGTCACCACCTCGTTTGTGACCGTTTTAACGACATCAGGCCCTGTCACAAACATATATGAGCTGTCCTCCACCATAAAGATGAAGTCTGTCATCGCAGGAGAGTAAACCGCACCACCGGCGCAAGGCCCCATAATAACCGAGATTTGAGGAACAACGCCTGATGCTTTAACATTGCGAAGGAAAACATCCGCATAACCCGCAAGGGATGCCACGCCCTCCTGAATACGCGCCCCGCCGGAGTCATTAAGGCCGATCACCGGCGCACCGTTGCGCACTGCCATATCCATAACTTTACAGATTTTCGCCGCATGGGTTTCCGACAAACTGCCGCCGAAGACTGTAAAATCCTGCGAGAAAACATAGACCAGACGTCCGTTTACAGTCCCCCAGCCCGTAACCACACCGTCCCCCATGGGACGGTCTTTTTCCATGCCGAAATCGGTACAGCGATGAGCAACGAACATGTCGTATTCTTCAAAGCTGCCCTCATCGAGCAGGATTTCGATACGTTCACGCGCGGTCAGCTTGCCCTTTGCATGCTGTTTGTCGATACGGGCCTGTCCCCCACCGAGACGCGCCTGATCACGTTTGGCTTCGAGTTCATTCAGAATGGCTTGCATGGAAAACCCTCTCGGTCAGGCGTAAAACACTTGGATCGGCGGGGAAATCCCCTGCCCTGTTCAGATTTGCGGGCATTACAGCACCGGTTTGTCTGTCCATGCCTGAAACCGCACCGATTGCGCAACAAAATTTCGCACTGCACAACAGCTTTACCGGTCAGCAATCAGCCGCATAAGCCGCGCCGCCTGTTCAAAATCGGCGGCTTTGCGCGCAGCAACCGCTGCGGCCTCGTCATCATGGCCCCATTGTGAAATTTGCCATTCATCATCCAACCGCGACAGAGACAGCGCCTCCGCTGCCTGAAGCCTGCCTGCTGATACCCCAAGCCCGAGGATGAGAGAGCCGGAAATCGAAACCAGATCATGAAGACCGGCCAATGAAAAATTATCATGGCCGTCAACGGCATGTCTCAGACGTTCAAGACTGGTTTTCGGTTGTGTTACGGGCATCACACCAGTGGTCAATATCAAAGGGGCGTCATATGTCTCACGTGCCCAATCCAGCAGCGGATCCCAGCGCTCTGTCTGTTGCATGATCAGCTCTTCAGGGTGGCCTGCACGATAGCACAGCAAGTCGGATGCACCATACGCCGCAATTGCGGCTACGATTTCTTCACGGTGCGGAATGATCCCGTCTATGACCGAATTGGCATACCGCGTTTGCGGCATAGTATCCGGAGACACAACCTCACCCTGAGAGCGCCATTCCTCAGCCACGGCTTCGGCCAGCGCCCGTGTCGGAAGTGTCAAAGTCTGCTTTGCAGGTGTACGTATCGGCCTTTGATCGAGCGCAACCGCATAGCCGCCTGCGGAACCGGTGAGTGCCACATCCGTCCAGAATCTTTTCAGTCCATCCATCCCCGTTCTCCGGCAGTTACCGCATGTGCGCGTGCGTGTGTTTCACGGCCGGGATCGGACTGTCAATCGGGACTAACGGCTTCTGCCCAGAGAAAAGAGACCTTAAGTAAGCTTACATTGTAAATAGTGCGGACATAACCAAAGTACAAACATATCCGGAGCGATTTGATCCCGGGAGGAAGAATGGTACTGCAATGAATGTGCGTTGATAGAATTTTATCCGTGCTCAGCGCTTTAAAATATCTATACAATAGTCTGTGGGCAGAACACATTGCGCAGGACATTGACTTATGGACAAAGGACCGCAGCATGAAGCAGGCGACCTTGAACTAGCAGGAATCCTGGCCGATGAAGCCAGATATATCGCATTGCAGTATTTCCGTTCCGGTAATCTGTGTATCGACAATAAAAAATATGCGGATAATGCGTTTGATCCGGTCACTGCCGCTGATCGGGAGATTGAAAAAAGACTCCGTGAAACCCTCGCAAAACATCGCCCTGATGACAGTGTTATGGGCGAAGAACATGAAAACACTGTCGGCACCTCCGGGCGCAGTTGGGTCATTGATCCGATTGACGGAACGCGTGCCTTTATGTGCGGATTACCGACCTGGGGGGTGCTTATTGCCCTTAACAATAATGGCCGCCCCTTTTTAGGAGTGATGGATCAGCCCTTTACCGGCGAGCGCTACATCGGATTCACCGGCGCGGAAACAGCACGTGCTGCCTATAATCGCGGTGATGTGGAAAAGCGGCTCAGGGTGCGCGACTGTGATGATCCGGCTGATGCCGTAATGTGCTCAACAGCGCCTGATGCTTTCGGTAGCGCTGAGGACGCTGCGGCTTTTGCGCGCCTGTCGGAGCATGTGCGCCTGACACGCTTTGGTACCGATTGTTACGGCTATGCTATGCTGGCCTCGGGTCATATTGATCTTGTCGTCGAATCCGGATTGCAGGCTTATGATGTCCAGGCAATGATTCCGATTGTCGAGGCATCGGGCGGCGTTATGACCGATTGGCAGGGCAGGGATTGCTCCGGCGGCGGACAGGTGATCGCCGCAGGCAGTGAAGCGCTACATGCAAAGGCACTGCAAATACTGACCAGCTGATTATCGTAAAGCCAAACGAATTGCTGCCGCTGCCACCAGCGGACATAGCGGCACGCAGGCAATCGTAATTGCACCCGTCAGCATCAGATACGGCACCGGATCAAGGCCGGCTGCCGCCGCATTTCCGGCAAGCGCTCCCAAAATCAGAGTCGGCACATAAAGGGGGAGCACAAGCACTGCCGTCAGCACCCCGCCCCGTCTCATACCGGAGGTCAGCGCGGCACCTATGGCCCCGACCATGCTGAGCGCAGGCGTTCCCAAGGCAAGTGACGCAATCATGGCGCTATATGCTGCACCCGGCATATTCATCGTGATGGCCATCAAAGGCGCGGCGATTAACAATGGAAACCCTGTCGTCAGCCAATGGGCCAGACATTTCGCAAGCACCGTCATTTCCAGCGGGAGAGGCGACAGCGTCAGCAAATCCATGGAGCCATCCTCCACATCCGCCTGAAACAACCGGTCGAGTGTCAGCATACAGGCCAGCAAAGCCGCAATCCACAACATGCCCGGCGCAATCACGCCCAGTAAATCCGGTTTAGGGCCGACACCGAACGGCACAAGCACCGCCGAAATCACAAAAAATGCGATGCCGAGCGCGCCGCCGCCGCCGGTCCGTAATGCAAGCGCCAGGTCGCGGCGCATCACTGTCCAGAAAACCTGTATCATTACCAGGATTCACCTGACAGCACACGTTCATCATCACTCATGACACCCTCTTCCGCCGATGGCAGGAAAGACGAAGGATCAAGCGTTCTTGCCGCAGGTATCGCCAGATCAATATGTGTTGCCGCTACTACGATTCCGCCGCTTTCGCACCGTTCACGCGCCAAAGCCGCAACCCGCCCTGAAGAGTCGGCATCCAGTGACACTGTCGGTTCATCCAAAAGCCATAATGGACGGTCAATCAGCGCCAGTTTTGATAATCCAAGCCGCCGCCGCTGTCCGGCGGAGAGTGTGCGGACATAATGGTCTGCCAGCCTTTCCAAACCGAGCGCTGCAATCGCTTTCGGCACTTCGGCAAAGTCGGCCCCGTAAACCCTGGCCCAGAATTTAAGCGTTTCCGCTACTGTAAAAGACGGCTTCACCGCATCCAGATGACCGGTGTATAAAAGCTGCGATTGAAATTCGATCCGGTCATTGCGTAAAGACACGCCGCTGAAAACAGCATCCCCTTCATCCGCCCTGAGAAGCCCTGCAAGGATACGGATCAATGTGGATTTTCCAGCACCATTCGGGCCCGCCAGGATGAGTGCCTGGCCGCTTTGTACGGTCGCATTGAGCTCGCAGAACACTGTGCGCCCCGCGCGGATGCATCGCAGGTTTTCTATATCCAGTGACATTGTTCCTGATTATCGGAGGCAGATGAATGCGCAAGACCTTTCACGTCACAAAAGCCGGATGACAGGCGGAAAATTGGCAAAAGTAGCATTTGATTAAAAAATAATCATGATACTATAAAAGTCTATTTATTGTGCAAATTTTTTAAAATTATATATACATCAAATTCTGTAAACTATATTATTTTCTTTTTATATCATGTGTTTAATATAATTATATATTAAGTGGCACTCTCTTTGCTTTGTTAACCAAAATAACAATTTAGCGGGAAAGTTCTTACGGAAATTTCCGCGACAGGTATCAGACACCAAAGAGGGACTGAACATATGAACAAAACAATTCTCATCGGAAGTTCGGCGCTGCTGGCGCTGACAACCGGTCCGGCGGTCGCCCAGGCGGGCGTTTCTGTTAGTGAGGATTCGGTTTTCGTATTCAATACGCTGTTATTCCTGATCGGCGGTTTCCTTGTCATGTGGATGGCAGCAGGTTTTGCGATGCTGGAGGCCGGACTGGTCCGCGCAAAAAACGTATCAATGCAATGCACTAAAAATATTGCACTATTTTCACTAGCGACGATCACCTTTACTCTGGTCGGTTATAACGTCCTGTACCCGGGTGACGGAAACTGGCTGATTGAGGGCTGGGTTGGTGATCCGTCACCGAAAGATATCAAACTGCTGGATGCCGACGGCAATCCGACTGTCGCTGCCGGAGACGGCTACAGCTCCGGCTCGGACTTTTTCTTTCAGCTGATGTTTTGTGCGGCAACTGCCTCTATCGTATCAGGTGCCCTGGCAGAACGTATCAAGCTTTGGCCGTTTCTGATTTTCACGGCGGTTCTGACCGGCCTGATCTATCCGATTGTTGCCTCATGGCAATGGGGCGGCGGTGTCTTATCCGCAGCAGGTTTCTCTGATTTTGCCGGGTCTACGCTGGTACACTCGACCGGCGGATGGGCGGCGCTAGCCGGTGCCATACTGCTTGGTTCGCGGGCAGGTAAATACAAAGACGGCCAGATTCATCCGATGCCAGGCT
>CALFWP010000095.1 GCA_937927905.1 uncultured Neomegalonema sp. | reverse complement strand
CGGAGGATGCCGCAACCATTCTCGGTCACCCGTACAGCATACGCGGTATTGTCAGCAAGGGTGATCAACGGGGACGTACTATCGGCTTTCCGACTGCAAATCTGTCCATGGAGGGTTTGCTCGCACCCGCCTTCGGCGTCTATGCGATCCGCGTCACTTTTCCGGACGGACGCATTGCAGGCGGTGTCGCCAATATCGGAATGCGCCCGACCTTTGAAAAGAACGTCGCAATTCTTGAGGCTCATCTCTTTGATTTCAATCAGGACATTTACGGAGAGACCCTTGATGTCTCTCTGTTGCATTTCCTGCGCCCCGAACAGAAATTTAACGGGATCAGCGCCCTCAAAATGCAAATCAATGCGGATGCGGACAGCGCGCGGGCACTCCTAAAATGACCACCCGCTGTTTTTAAACCGCCGCAGGCGCTATGTACGAATGAACGGGCCGAGTTGCTGTTTGATCGATGTTGTCAGCTGGGCATCAAGCTTCTGCGCCATATCCAGGCTGAGATCATGCAATGCCTCCTGACGCTCTATAATACTCGGAAAACCGGTAAAGCGGGCCTCGGAGTCAACGCGCGCGCCTGCTCCGGCGGCTTCGACACCATAATTGGTTCCGAGTATCATGCGAACTTGAATGACGGCAATGACAACCTCACCCGTCTCCGTCACCCGCGAAAAAGCACTTGCATCATCAATCACATATTGCAGCACGCCCTCGCCGCCGACAGCCCTGATTTTCTGCTTCGGCCACAGGCGTGCGATTTGCTCCGGCGGAACCGGAAAATCCGCATCAGCAGGGGATGCATCACCGCTCAGGCGCGGACGAACCGTTACATTCACATCATTCACCGCCAGCGGGAATGGAGGACCGGAGAAGTTTACCGCTTCAAAAACGGGATTGGGACGCTTTGGCCGTGGTGCCGAGGAACAGGCACTCAGACCCGCAGCCGCCAGCACCGTTATCGCACTCCGTCTGGAATAAATATTATAGTCGGTCATGCAATCCTCGTTTTAACGTCCTGTTGCCCCGCCGGTGTGACGGGATACCGGTTTATCCGCATTCAGTGAATCACACTCAACACGCTCAGGTTCAATGTGTCTGAATTTGGATTAATATGTGATGTTTTTACATTGTTAAAATCAACCGGTTAATCCACAGATTACATGCTTTCACCGGCCAGCTTATCCAGGGTAAAGGAATATTGCGCTCCGCAAAACTGGCAATCGGCAGTAATTTTCCCCTGCTCAACCATTTCACTTAATGCGGAACGATCATATCCGGAGAGCACATTCTCAAGCTTTTCACTGCTGCATGTACACCCGAACCGCACCGCCTGTGCCGGATAAACACGTGGTGCATCCTCATGAAACAAACGTAATAACAGCTCTTCAGTAGAGACATGCGGCCCGATCAGTTCCAGTTCCTCGACAGTTTCCAGCTTCAGCGCAGCCGTACGCCAGTCATCACCCTGCCCTGTCAGCTCCGCGACATCATCCCCTGTCATTAACGCGGCATTGCCCTCTACAGGTACATCCGCGCCCGCCTTTGCCATCAAAGAAGACGCATCCGGTAAATGCTGGATAACAATGCCGCCCGCGCGCCAGTTTGCAGGTTGTCCCGGTTCCTGTGATTGTGCAGAAGCAAGCACGAACCGCGTGGCAATCTGTTCAGATTGCGCAAAATAGATTTCAGCACATTCCGCGAGACTGCTGCCGGTCAGAGGTGTAATCCCCTGGTAGGGCTGTCCGGTTCCCTGATCAATAGTGACGCCCATCAATCCTTCGCCCAACAGCGCAATACCGCCCTGTTCTCCCTGTTCCGCGCTGTCGACCCCGGGCAGTTTTTCATCCCTGTAAGATGCGTAAGACCGCATAATCGCCGCCCCGCCCTCTTCTTTTGGTGCAAAGTAATCCGTAGCCAGCATGGTGACGGCTCCATTACCCCTGACCTGAATCGAAAACCGGTCGCGCAACTTAATAGTCTGCCCGATGAGAGCCGTCAGCAATGTGGCCTCCGCCATCAGACCGGATACGGCAGGAGGATAACTGTGCTGCCCGAGAATTTGATCAATCATCGCATCAAGGCGCGCCACCCGCCCCCGCACATTCAGCCGGTCCAACTGAAAAGGTAAAATCGTATCGTCGCCTGAAACAGGTTTCATGGTATCCGTCTGCTCTGTCGTGGGGACACTTTGTCAATATACAAGACAGGTAAGGCTTTACCGCAGCAACAGCAAGCAGGGCCTTACACAAAGGAAGCACCGCAAAACCGCAAATAATTACAATATAAAAGATATGACAGACACTCCGCCGCCAGCTGAAAAATGAAAAATACATCGTAAAAACAATATATTAGAGATAAATTAGCAAAAAAATGAAATTATGAAACTTAATACATCTGATACGGGGCAATTCAGAATGATACATACACTCAAAAGGGCTTTCGTTCCGCCAGTGGCAAACTTTGACGGCGGGCGGAAAAATGCACGCTTCGATATAGTAGAATCATGCCGTGTTGAACGTTGGGGCAAAAGCTATCCGGCCATGACGCGCAACATCTCGCGTGGAGGTATCGCACTGGACATCATCGGCATGGGATCAACCACACTGGACGCGGAATTGACCATTTATTTGCGTGATTTTGAACCGGTTACCGCAGAATCCCGATGGTCACACAAGCGCACCTTCGGTTTGAAATTTATATCCGACCTGAAAAATAACGCAGATCTTCACGCTTTTATTGAAGAGCTGGAGCATACCCGCAAGCTCTGACAGCGGACGCAAACCTTCCCGGCACGGCATTCCCGAAGGCGGGAAATGGCGTGTTACCGGTCAGGACAAACACCATCGCAGCACACCTTTTTGCGCATGCAGGCGGTTTTCCGCCTCATCAAATATCACCGATTGCGGGCCATCCATGACACTTGCAGTCGCTTCATCGCCACGATGGGCCGGCAGATCGTGCATAAAGATCGCATCAGGCTTGGCCGCCGCCATCAAAGCATCATCCACACGGAACGGTGTCAGTTGATTATGGCGCAGGGTGCGGGCCTCTTCGGGGTCGTTCATGGACACCCAGGTATCGGTGACAACACAATCGGCACCGGCAACGGCCTCGTAAGGATCGTGGGTAACACGGATTTGCGCGCCTTCGGACTGTGCCCAGGCGACAACAGCCGGATCAGGCATCAGGGCCTCGGGACAGGCGAGATCAAGCGCGAAACCGAAGCGCTGTGCCGCATGTATCCAGCTGGCGGCGACGTTATTACCGTCTCCGGACCATGCGACTTTGCACCCGGCAATCGGGCCGCGATGCTCTTCGAAGGTCATGACATCGGCCATCAGCTGACAGGGGTGAGAGTCGTCCGTCAGGCCGTTGATCACAGGCACGCTGGCATAGTCCGCCATCTCCAGCAGCATATCATGCCCCTTGCACCGTATCATGATGGCATCGACATAGCGGGACAGAACCCGCGCGGTATCCGCAATCGTCTCGCCGCGCCCGATCTGCATATCCTGCGCCGAAAGCAGCAAAGTTTCACCGCCGAGCTGACGCATCCCGACATCGAATGAAACCCGCGTCCTTGTGGAGGGTTTTTCGAAAATCATCGCAAGCAGTTTGCCTTTCAGCGGCGCATCACGATCAGGCAGCACTTTGCCGAGGCCCCGCCGCGCCGCTTTGCGCTCTGCACTGTCGGTGAGGATGCCGCGCAAATCACCGGCATCAACCTGATGCAAATCGAGGAAATGCTTTACCTTGCCGGTCTTTCCGGACCGGTGCGTTGATCCGTCCATTGTACCCCCTATTGTGCAGCGGAGGAGGCATTGAGGCGCATCACCTCACATGCTGTTTCAAGGGCCGTGGCTGCTTTATCCACATGCTTAGCCTCAATAATCAGCGGCGGCAGGATACGCACCACATTATCACCCGCCGGAACCGTCAGCAGTTTAGCGGCACGGGCCGCCTCAACGAACTCTCCGTTCGGAGCCTTGAGTTTCAGGCCAAGCATTAGGCCTTCGCCGCGGACTTCTTCAATAACATCGGAGAATTGATCCTCCAGCGCGCCGAGGCGCTGGCGCAGCAATCCGGCCATCTCCGCTACATGGTCCAGAAAGCCGTCTTCCGTCATGATGTCCAGAACGGCATTGCCGACCGCCATCGCGAGCGGATTGCCGCCATAGGTGGAACCGTGGGATCCGGCAGTCATGCCCGACGCCGCACGCTCTGTGGCAAGGCATGCGCCCAGCGGAAAGCCGCCGCCGATGCCCTTGGCAACGCCCATGATATCCGGTGCAGCCCCGGCAAGCTCATGGGCGAACAAAGCCCCGCTACGGCCCATACCACATTGGATTTCGTCGAAAATCAGCAGAATGCCGTGCTTGTCGCACAGTTCCCGCAACCCGCGCAGGCATTGCGGGGGTACGGGGCGGATACCGCCCTCGCCCTGAACAGGCTCGATCATGATCGCCGCTGTTTCGTCTGTTACCGCAGCCTTCAGCGCCTCATGATCGCCGAACGGCACATGGTCAAACCCACCCGGCATTTCACCGAAACCGGCAATCAGCTTTTCCTGACCCGCCGCCGCAATCGTCGCCAGAGAGCGCCCGTGGAACGCCCCCTCAAAGGTGATGATCCGCCAGCGCTCCGGATTGCCGTTACGGGAGTGGAATTTGCGTGCGGTCTTGATCGCACATTCCATCGCTTCCAGACCGGAATTGGTAAAGAATACCGTGTCTGCAAAACTGATATCCGTCAGCTTACGGGCCAGCTCTTCCTGTCCGGGGA
>CALFWP010000094.1 GCA_937927905.1 uncultured Neomegalonema sp. | reverse complement strand
TGAGGGGATGAGGACAAGATCAGGTGATTTGTCGAATTTCTAGAACTAAGCGAAAATCTGCATCACTACTGGCTCGCTGCAAATTTCACAGAAAAAGAGCAGATTTCGAAAAACCTGCTCTTGAACCTAAATGTCTGCGGTGCGGAAGTTCGCTCTGGAAGCTGGCTACCGCCGTTTTTAGATGGCGAAAATCGCCCTAATTCCTCGTATGGTCGCGCTTGAACGGGTTGTCTGGAACCAAGGTCTCCGGAGCTCCAAGGTAGTCTGGGTCAGCTCTGGGATTGGTTTACTGACGATGCAAACCAGAAAGTGGTCGCAGGTTGGATGGAGGCCATCTCAGTTCTAAAAGCACGATTGGAACCTAAAAGACAATTACTCTCGGATATAGGTAAAAAACCTAGAACCAAGAAACCGCAGAAAACTTAGGCGGACTCATTGTAATGATTTCTTTTTAAAATCAATATTTTAAATTACATTTTTTGATTTTCATAGGTACAGTGGTGCGCTGCACCCATGAGGATTGACGTGGAATGTAGAGTGAGCCTTTCTTCGGCGACGGAGATGGTATTGCTAGTGTCAATTGATCTAATTCCAGAGCCTATTCAGCTTGCTGACCGTGCAGCAGGAATGTTATTTTATGTAAATTGAAATTTCCTCTTGACTGCAAAAACCGCAGAAAACGAAGCTTTTGATGTGAATAAAAAATATTAATAAAATCAAACACTTAAAGGTCCAGTTCAAGTCCGTATTTTTGGAGATGAAAGTGTTTAAAATCAACGCCTTAGAATGAACGGGATTTGAACTCGATGTAATGATGCACCGGTGCTATCAATGGTGCTATATACATGTATACAAATTGTATTATTCCTTAAATTCAATTGCTTGATATTTTAGTTCAAATCCTGCCCCCGCAACCAATTCCCCTTTTCATCGTGTTTCAAACGGTCCAATCGGACTATATTTTTAGCGATCTCCGCCGCCCGCTTCCACGTGCTAATCTGCGTCGTATGGACGCCTTATTGCTTCGACAGCTCAACCGACGTCAGCTCCACACAAATCGCCTCAAGAGCAACCTTGGCTTAAACTCAGGCGAATGGTTCTTTCGTCTATTCATGCCGGACCGCGACCTTTATCATACGATCCATCTTAAACGGTGCTCCTGATTTCCGCGATCATCTCTCACCATCCGTCCACACCGCCTAAAGCCTGGCTTTATGTGCAATCATAGAGCCTATTTAGTATCAGGTGTATTCATTGATATGAATATTTTGAAGACAGGCTATTCACATGATTTCGCGTCGTGACTTTCTTCAGGTTGGAATGGCGGCCTCCGCTATTGTCGGCGTATCAGGCTTCGGGAACTGGAGCCGTTTGGCAGCACAGCAGCGTTTGACACAAGATCAGCTTCTTGAGTTTGACACGTTCGGCAATGTCTCTTTGATACATATCACAGACATCCACGGTCAGTTGAAGCCGGTCTATTTCCGTGAACCTTCGGTCAATATCGGGGTGGGGTCCAATAAAGGCGCGGTTCCGCATGTTACGGGAGCTGATTTCAGAAAACTTTACGGTATCTCTGACGGCAGTCCCAGCCATTATGCGCTCAGTTCAGAAGACTTTGCGGCGCTAGCCGGTACGTATGGCCGGGTCGGCGGTCTGGATCGTGTGGCCACGGTCATCAATGCGATCCGTGCGGACCGCCCCGATGCGATTCTGCTGGATGGCGGCGATACCTGGCACGGGTCATACACATGCTGGAAGACCGGCGCGCAGGACATGGTCAATGTTATGAATGCGCTTTCGCCGGATGCGATGACGTTTCACTGGGAATTCACACTTGGCAGCGACCGGGTTGAAGAGCTTGTAGAAAGCCTGCCGTTTGCCGCACTGGGGCAAAATATCTTTGATTCCGAATGGGATGAGCCGACCGATCTGTTCCCGCCTTATAAAATTTTTGAACGCGGGGGCAGTAAGATAGCCGTTATCGGCCAGGCGTTTCCCTACATGCCGATTGCCAATCCGGGATGGATGTTTCCGGAATACTCGTTCGGTATCCGCGATGAAAACATGGCGGCGATGGTGAAAGAAGTACGCGCCGCCGGTGCGGAATGCGTTGTTGTGCTCAGTCACAACGGCTTCGACGTAGATAAAAAAATGGCAAGTGTTGTCCCTGGTATCGACGTGATCCTGTCCGGTCACACTCACGATGCGTTGCCCGAGCCTGTCCTTGTGGGCAGGACGATCATCGTTCCTTCGGGATCTAACGGAAAATTCCTGAGCCGCGTTGATCTCGACATCCGTAGCGGTGAGGTCAAAGGCTACCGTACAAAACTGATCCCGGTGTTTTCCGATGTAATCGGGGCAGATCCGGAGGTTGCCCGCCTTATTGACGAACAACGCGCCCCCTATCTGGATGAAATGTCCGAGATAATCGGCGAAACAAACAGCCTTCTCTACCGGCGCGGCAATTTCAACGGCAGCTGGGATGACCTGATCTGCGATGCTTTGCTAAACGAGCGCGATGCGGAAATCGCCCTCAGCCCCGGGGTACGCTGGGGTCCGACGCTCATTCCGGGGCAACGGATCACCCGCGAGGATATCTTCAGTGTGACCTCAATGACTTACGGTAAAGCCTACCGCACCGGGATGACCGGTGAGTTTTTGAAAGTTGTTCTTGAGGATGCTGCCGATAACATTTTCAACCCCGATCCTTACTATCAGCAGGGCGGGGATATGGTCCGTACCGGCGGATTGGGATACCGCATTGATGTGTCCCAACCCCGGGGCAAGCGTATCTCGAACATGACCATGTTGGCCTCGGGCGAGCCTGTTAATCCTTCACGCTCATATATTGTCGCGGGCTGGGCATCGGTCAATGAACACACCAAAGGGCCGCAGATATGGGACGTGGTTGAAGACCACATCCGAAGGCACGGCACTGTGACCGTTTCTGAGAACAACAATATCGAAGTCGTCGGCGTATAATCCGGACCGGAGCAGCTGAAACATAGATGAAGCATCCAAACCCTCCCGTCGCGCAATGTTGAAAAGCGGTGCAAGTATTGCAGCTGGGTCTGCTTTGAAAGGAATGTGGTCCGCTGCAATGTGGAACAGCTGAGGGTTTCGCGGATTTCTTCGATCAACTTTACCCCCCGATTCATGCTTTGGACGAGGCTTGTCGTAAATATTCCGTCGTTCATCGAACGTTGATTTTGTAGCTCCCGAAGTTGAGGCTGCGGTTTCGCCCGAACTACGCGAAGGAGCGTTCGACGACTCAGCGGCGGGGCAACAAGACAAAGCCCTTTGCGCCTTCGGGGCGACGGATGATTTCCAAAACAGGTGCAGCTTCGCCGATCAACTGCGCCTCTAGTTTTTTGCCTGCATAGCCAGTGCCGACGAAGAGTTTTCAAGTCACGGAAACCTTTTTCGCAACCCCCTGAGCTTTACGGCAGCAGCATCGCGATCCTACACATTGGCAGGCCGGATTTCACCTGGGATCAAGTGACCTTTTGTATCAACAACGATCCCGCGCTTGCAGCCTTTGACTTTTTTACCGGTATCCAAGCCGTGTGGTCCGCCGCTTCCGGTCGTCTTGACAGACTATGTTTTCCCGGCGGTAGCGTTGATTTTGCGTCTACCCTACCCTGTTTATGTTCGTAAACACAGCATCGGAGCCTGTACAGTGCGTGACACGGCCCGCCAGACGTAGCAGCAATTATCCAGCAGCCGCAGCGTGAACTGACAGCAAGCGGGCTTTTCGCTCCCATGGAATATCCGGCTCATAATGCGCAATTGCCAGACTTCCGGCAGCTACCTGCCATCATACACCGGGACTGAAACCCGCTTCAATCACACGCCATCCCAGCGGCGGATAACCAAAACAGCATTCAGGCCGCCGAATGCGAACGAGTTGGACATCGCATAAACGACATCGCTTTCTCTGGCTGTGTTCGGGACAACATCCAGGTTACAATCGGGATCAGGCTCATCGAAGCCGACGGTGGGCGGCACTATGCCCTGCAATGCGGACAAGGTCGCCACCATCTCAAGTGCGCCTGCCGCACCGATGCAATGACCATGAGCCGATTTGGTCGATGAAACCAGCAGGCCCCCGGCACGATCGCCGAATACATCATGCAATGCCGCACATTCCATACGGTCATTCATGGCCGTCGCTGTGCCGTGTGCGTTCACATAATGTATGTCTGCAGAGGCAACGGCACCATCCGAAAGTGCCGCTCGCATGGCACGCGCCGCACCATCAAGGGACGGTTGCACAATATCACCGGCATCCGCACTGCAGCCGAATCCGATAACTTCGCCCAGAATCACAGCACCGCGCGCCCTCGCCATCTCCAGCTCTTCCAAGACCAGGATCGCCGTACCCTCACCCTGGACCATACCGTCGCGGGTTTTACAGAACGGGCGGCATCCGGTTTTCGACATGACGCGCAAACCCTCCCAACCCTTGAGCACTCCCCATGTCAAACCGCATTCGGCCCCGCCGGTTACGGCAACATCTACGCTCCCCGAGCGGATCAAATGAAATGCCTGACCAATAGCATGATTTGAGGATGCGCAGGCTGTGGACACCGAATAGGCTGGTCCCTTCAGGCCATGATCCATACTGACCCATGACACCGCTGCATTCGCCATAAGGCGCGGCACAACAAACGGATGCAGCCGTGTCTTTTTCTCTCCGTAGACAAGACGATAATTGTCATCTTGCGTATGCTGGCCACCCATCGATGTCCCGAGAATTGTTGCCGTGCGCTCTGCCAGGCCGCTCTCAAATGACAGGCCGGATTGTGCAATGGCCTCTTTCGCCGCGACACAGGCCATCTGGGTGAAACGGTCGCGTATCGCAATCTCGCTACGGGTAAAATACGCTTCCCCCTTAAACGCCTTTGCCTCCGCCGCAATGCCGATGCTCAGATCTTCAGTCGGGATCAACTCGATCGGAGAAATGCCGCAACTGCCCGCACGCAACGCCGAAACATGCGCTTCTGCCGTTAAGCCCAGCGCTGAAATAACACCCTGTCCCGTAACAACAACACGGCGCTTGCTCATGCCTGTTGCGCACGCAGTTTCTCCACACCCTCCGCAGCCGCTTTTACAGTGGAAATATCAAATTCGGAAGCCGAAGGATCATTGGCATTGAACGGCACGGTCACATCGAAGGTCTCTTCAATGGCAAACACGATTTCGACCAGCCCGAGAGAGTCGATCCCGAGTTCAGAGAGTGTGGAGTCCGGTTTTACATCTCCGGTATCCATCATCGCCTGTTCCGCAATGATCGCGCTTACTTTATCGAGTGTCGTCTCGCTCATAATCCGATCTCCGTGCCCTAACCAGTCGGGGCCGCGCAGACCATACTGCCACCCGGTCTAAAGGGAAAGCATGAACAGAGGTCGGACAGGATACTCTCTATAATCACAAGCCATCAGGCCCTGTTGAAACCGTCACCGGACACACCCGGCCCGCAATCGCTGTTCAATTTGCCAGAACAACAGAGCCGGCACTGTCACCGAGACGTTTTTCCAGTGCGCCGCGCATTTTTTTCAGTGCCTGGGTCTCCAGCTGGCGTACACGCTCTTTGGACAGCCCCAACTCACCGCCCAGCGCCTCCAGCGTAGACGGGTCATCAGAGAGTTTACGCTCTCGGATAATCAACCGTTCACGCTCGGTAAGAACGTCCATCGCCTCACCGATCCAAAGCTGCGTGCGCTGAAAATCCTCTTCAACGGCGACGGATTCTGCGGATACAGGGGCATCATCCTCAATTGTATCCATCCATTCGCGGCCCTCTTCATCGCCCTGGGGTGTGTTGAGGGAATAATCGGAGCCGCCCAGACGGGCCTCCATCATTTCAACATCATGCACAGGAACACGCAGAGCCTTGGCAACCGCCTCCCGCGTGTCGCTGCTCATCAGGCCGAACTGACGGTCCTGTTCACCGAACTCCCGCTCTTTTTCGGCCCGCAGACGGCGGAGATTGAAAAAGAGTGCTTTTTGCGAGGATGTCGAACCAGTGCGGACCAGTGACCAGTTACGCATCACAAAATCCTGGATTGATGCCTTGATCCACCAGACGGCATAGGTGGAAAACCGCACACCTCTGTCGGGATCGAAACGCTCTGCGGCTTTCATCAGGCCGATGGCGCCCTCCTGAATCAGATCACTCATCGGCGCACCGTAGCGCCGATATTTCGCCGCCATTGAAATCGCCAGCCGCATGTATGCGTTTGTTAACTGATGCAGTGCCTCGGTGTCATCCTCATCACGCCAGCGCCGGGCAAGGGCGGTTTCCGTTTCGGGATCAAGCATCGGTGCAGCCATCGCACTCGAAATCAGTCTGCGGTCCTCAACCCCAGGACGTGAGTCATCTGCCATTTTTCCGGCCTCCCTGCATTTCCGACACCCGGGACATTTTCCAGGTGTGACAATAACGCGCATGTCTGCCTAGGTGTTCCATGAAATTCATGATTTTTTCAATTTTTTTAAAAAATCAAAAATTAATGATTTATTATCAGAAGCTTACGGGAAAAATATTTACATCGGAGTTCGACGGATTCCGAGGTCGCGCATAAAAAACAGGCATTATTAAGGTTATGCAGGAACAATACTGCCGTCATAGGTCAGCACATGGCCGCTTTGTCCGGGAACGGCGTTTTCGATGACGGTCAGCAGTTTTTGCGCCGCCTGCTCTGATGTGAAAACCTGTTTTTCAGGAATATTTTTACGGTACGGTGCCGATAAATCCGTCGCCACAGTTCCGGGGTGAAGCCCCAGAACCGCCGCCTGCGGATTGGTGCGCGCCAGCTCAATCGAAAGCGTCTTCAACGCCATGTTCAACGCCGCTTTGGAACTGCGGTAACTGATCCATCCGCCGAGACGGTTATCCGAAATACTGCCGACCCGGGCCGAGAGCGCCGCGAAAACCGATTTTCTGTCCCGTGCCAGCAGGGGCAGCATATGCTTGGCAATCATCACCGGCGTGATGGTATTGACCGCAAAAACATCCGCCATGGCCCGGGCATCCAGTGTTTTCCAGGTCTTTTCCGGTGCGATGCCATCGCCGTGCAGAATGCCGGTCGCCACAAGAACCAGATGCACCGGCCCCTCGGCCGCGATACAGGCAGCGGTAGCGGCAAGAGAGGCTTCATCGGAATAATCGCATTTCAGGCCGCCATGCCCGTCACGGGACACCGCATAAAGCGATTCTACGGCAGGGTCCTGCTCCAAGGCCCTGATCAGCGCCGCACCGATGCCGCCCGATGCACCGAACACTGCAATCCGCATTCCCTCGCCGAATGATTTCAGCATACCACCTCCGGGGTCATATCGGGAGATGAACATCCCGATCACAGAAGATCATTGGCGCAACCCTGCCCCATCCGTGATAATCACGAAAAATACGGGAGGCCCGAATGACCTATACAATGATGATCGGCGAGTACGCATATTCAAGCTGGTCGATGCGCGGCTGGATGATGGCGGATGCCTTCGGCATACCGTTCCGCACGCGGTATATTCCGATGTATTCGGACAACTTTACCGCATTTCAAAACAACAATTCACCGGCCCGTACGGTGCCCGCTTTGCAAATCGGGGACAATTACGGAAAACGCATTGTCTGGGACAGTCTGGCCATTGCCGAAACGCTCAACGAAGCCCATCCGGAGGCCGGGTTATGGCCGGAAGACACCGCCATGCGCAGCACGGCACGGTCACTTGCCGCAGAGATGCACTCGGGATTTCATGCATTGCGGAGTCGGCCAAATATGAACTTACGGGCGCGCTATGACGGGTTTGTGCCCGATGAGGCGGAACAGGCTGATGCAGAGCGGATCGTGGCGTTATGGACCTGGGCGCTTGACCGGTCCGGCGGACCTTTCCTGTGCGGGCGTTTCAGCGCCGCGGATGTTATGTTTGCGCCGGTGGCAACACGGTTTGTCACCTACGATTTTGAAATCAGCGCAACCGCGCAGGCGTATGTCAATGCCGTATATGCGCATCCGTCCTTTCGCCGCTGGCACGCCTGTGCCGATGCACAGGACCGCGTGATCACGCGTTATCATCTTGATTTGCCCTCGGGGAATATCACCGCAGCGCCACGCCCGCCGCAAATGCAGGCACAGCTTTATTCCGGCCCGTCCGGTGATGCGATCAATACCCGCTGCCCCTATTCGGGCGATCCGGTTGATTCCGGGTCACTGGCGGATATCAACGGCAGCGTTGTCGGATTCTGCAATCCGTTCTGCTGTCGCAAATCCGTGGCCGATCCGCAGGCATGGCCGCAGCTGATGACCCTTATGCAGATTACAGATTAGTGTGAAACGCGGTCACGGTACTCAGTGCAACAGACGGGGGCGTCTGCGCGGGCCATGTGCAGCAGATGTAGCTATGTCAAGCATAGCAACCTGTCTGTCCTGTGGTTTCAACCTGGGCAGAAAAGCAACAACATTTTCCAGACCGAACGGTTTTTGCACAGGGTCGGGGCTATTTTTCACGGCCATCGGATAATCCATCAATCCGCATTCTAACAGCTGTTCCTCATAAAGTCCGGCCATTCGCACCACATCGCGGGCGATCTTTTTAAGCGCGGGTTTCCTGGTCCAATCACCGGTCCGGTAACCGCCATGGCCTTCATGATAGGCAAGGTAGTGGCCCTTGATATCATCTTTCGGAATATCAAGGCGCTGTTTGGTCAGCGTCATATACCAGGCGATAAAATCAGCGGCATCCCCGAAATTGCTACGATCGGCGGAACGGGCTTTTGCGACCTGTTTATAACGGCTCCATGTACTGTCGATCGCCTGGGCGAACCCGTAAGCGGACGAGGTCTTTGCCGCAGCGTGCGGAGCAAAACGGCTTTCCCTGTGTATAAAAGCCAGGATTACGGGAACCGGCACATTGCGCGCTTCCGACACCCGGTCTGCAGCCTTTAGCCAATTGGTACGTTCTTCAAAAATCACGCACGCATCGGTCACATCACTGACGGCAGGCCCGGCCTGAGCCGCCGATGCAGTACATACCCCCAGGGCCATAGCCGGAACTGCAAAATATAAACGCAGTCTTTTCCGGAGCGATACTGTGACGGAAACGAACGTCAAACAGGACATCAATGTCTCTCTACCCGATGCAGTGACAACACGGAAGTTATGCTCCGTGCAGGGAGCATCTGCTGTTTCGTTAAGCTTCCGTCAAGAATTTTTTTAACGCATCCGCACGAATCTGTCACAAAAATACAACATAGAATCCAACGGCATATCGCGGAACAGCATGGACGTTCCGGCACCGCAACCGCTATAGTTCCGTCATAGACGCCGGAAAAGGAAAATCCCCTGCTGAATTCTCTCGTTTCCGGCCGGGATTCGTCCTGGCCACTGATTAAGCGGTTGTTCTCGGAAAACGGCCGACAGTATCTGCCGCGCTATCTCATCGCATTTTTCTTTATGATCCTGGTCGCGGCAACCACCGCCGCAAGTGCATGGATTATGGAAGCTGTGGTTGATGACGTTGTGGTCGATAATGACCCCGCGCGGGTCAGTATTGTCGCGGCACTGGTGATTGTCATTTTTCTGATCAAAGGCATGGCGACGTTCGCCCAGCGGGTTATCCTTGCCAAAATCGGCAACAGCATCGTCGCCGGTCTTCAAAAGCGCCTTTACCGTCACATTCTGTCACAGGACATGGCATTTCATCAGCGGATGCCTGGCGGCGAGCTGGTCACGCATATATCCACCAATGCCGCAGCGGTACGCAGTGTACTCGAGCTGCTGATTACAAGCGTCGGGCGTGATGTCCTAACGGTGATTGCCCTTGTCGCCGTAATGTTCGTCAAGGACCCCCTGATTTCACTGATGACACTGTTTATTGCGCCGGTTGCAGTTCTGGGAATCGGATACCTGGTCCGGCGCGTCAGATCGGTCGCGAAAAAACAATTTATCAATCTGGCCGGAATTGTCACCGGCATGCAGGAAACAGCCACAGGCATCCGCGTAATCAAAGCCTTTAATCTTGAAGGCAAAATGACCACACGCATGAACAATTCCATTGAAAGTGTCGAGACACAGGCGAACCGGATGGCCAATCTGGATGCACGGTCCAGCCCGATCATGGAAACGCTGGGCGGTTTTGCTATCGCACTTGTAATCCTATACGCTGGATGGAGTGTGCGCGAGCATGGCAAGACCCCGGGCGAAGTCGTAGCCTTCCTGACCGCCATGCTTCTGGCCTATGACCCTGCAAAACGGCTGGCCAAGGTCAGCGTTATCCTGCGCTCGCAGCTGGTCGGGGCCGGACTGCTCTACGAGGTGCTTGATACGGAACCGGCATTGCAGGAACGCGGCGATGCGGAAAATCTTGTGATCAACGGCGGTGTCATCCGGCTTGAGAATATTTCTTTCGCCTATGCCGGTGCGCCCGCACTCAATGACATAACGCTGGAGGCCCCGCCGCAATCGGTCACAGCACTGGTCGGCCCTTCTGGTGCGGGAAAATCCACCATCGTCGGCATGATCGAGCGGTTCGCCGATCCGCAATCCGGCCGTATCACCATCGACGGCACTGATATCCGCGACGTGACGCTGCACTCGCTGCGCGAACAGATTGCGTTTGTTTCCCAGGATACATTTCTGTTCGACGGATCTGTCCGGGATAATATCGCGTTCGGGCGCGAGGGCGCAACGCTGGAACAGATTGAACAGGCCGCGCGGAATGCGAATGCGGACGGCTTTATCCGGGCGATGCGCGGCGGCTATGATGCCCCGGTCGGCACCAATGGCGAAAATCTTTCAGGCGGGCAAAGACAGCGCATCGCCATTGCCCGCGCCATGCTGCGCGATGCTCCGGTCCTGTTACTGGACGAGGCAACCTCGGCCCTGGATGCTCAATCGGAAGCCAATGTACAGGAGGCACTGGAACGGCTGATGACAGGGCGGACAACGGTTGTCATCGCGCACCGTCTTTCGACCATCCGGAGGGCGGATATAATACATGTTATGGATGAGGGGCGCGTTGTTCAAAGCGGTACTCATAATGATCTGATGGAACGCGGCGGATTGTATGCCAGCCTGCATGCCCTGCAATTCAGGGGCACTTCTAGGGACTGTGGACAATAAAGATTGTCTATTTTTATTCTGGTGTGATTCAAGCTTCCTTTTGAGGAGGTTCAGATGCGCCCGGAACGTTTTGTCGTCACAGATCGGATATGGAAGTTAGTCGAACCGCTTTTGCCTGGG
>CALFWP010000093.1 GCA_937927905.1 uncultured Neomegalonema sp. | reverse complement strand
CCGTCTTTTGTGACATGCCCCACCAGCAGGACGGCAACCCCGCTGCGTTTGGCAAACCCCGTCAGTTCATGGGCACAGGCACGCACCTGTGAGACAGAACCGGGTGCACTGTCCACTGCATCGGACCACATTGTCTGAATCGAATCGATGACCACCAGATCAGGCCGCACACTGTCAAGTGTCGTCAGAATGTCCCGAAGGCCGGTTTCCGCAGCCAGCAGAACCGGCGCATCCGCCAGACCCAACCGCTCCGCACGGTGACGGACCTGGCCGCGCGCTTCCTCGCCTGAGACATAAATCGCGTTTGCGCCATGCGACGCAAAGCCTGAAACCGCCTGTAACAGCAATGTCGATTTTCCGATACCCGGATCACCGCCAACCAGAATCGCCGCCCCGCGCGCCAGCCCGCCGCCAAGAACCCTGTCAAACTCGGCAATGCCGCTGGGCAGGCGCGGCGGCAGCGGCTCCGATCCGGAAAGTGGCGACAGATCAATCTGTCGTCCCCGCGCACTTCCCAAGGACTTTGACGGCGGGCCTGATGCCGCAAGCCCCTTATCCTCAACCAGAGAGTTCCATTCCCCGCAACCGCTGCACTGACCATTCCATTTGCGATGAACCATGCCACAGGAATTACAGGAAAACTGGGCGGATGTTTTAACCATGATCCGCCCCGCTGCGTAACATCCGTGCCGTTGCCCATGTCGCCCAGATCGAGGCCAGCACCAGCATTGTAAAAAGATAAAGGCCCCAGCGGACTTCAATATCCCCGAACCCGATACCCTTGATCAGCACAACATAAATCGCGATCAAAAACACATCCGCCATCGACAGCTTACCTGCTGCATTCAGGATTTTGAGCCAGAATTCAGGATGCCCCAAATGCCCGAACTGTGCCCCAACAAGTAAAACGGCTTTCATATAGGGGATCAATACCGCGAACACGGCAACAACAGCACAAAGGAAGATATCACTCTTTGCAAGTTCAAGCACACCGCTCAGAATCGAAATGCGTTCACCGCCGAACAACGGCATGGCAAAACCTGCCTCCGCAAGCGGGGCAAGCCATGCAACGGGAAAGAGGACAAGCAAACCGATTGTCACACCTTTCGCCAGAACCGGCATTATTTCACCACCGGACCCGAAACCACCGAAACCGCCTGCACAGCAACAAAGCACAACAGCGCAACGGCAAGGATCACAGCCAGGAAAATATCGATCCAGGTACGCTTTCCGGCGCGGCGCAAATGGGTCAGAAACGTCAGAAACAACAGACCAAGCGCCGCAGGCACAGCGATAAACTCCAGCCCCGGAATGATTTCCAGCGCCAGCATAGGGACCAGCACCACCAGCGCCAGACCCGGCAGCGCCTTCAGAAAGCGCCATCTGAAAATCCAGGATAACGTACTGAGTATGGCACCGACCACACCGGCCAGAATGCCGATGATCATAATATGAGCATTACCGAAGCCGACGAGCAGGTCGAAACCGCTGTCCAGCAATCCGCTCATCGCAACGCCTCTATGGGTCCTTCAGCGCGGCCATGAATGAACTGTTCCACATAAGGGTTGCCGCATGTGTCAAGTTCACTGACAGGACCGGTCCATTGGATGACACCCTCATGCAGCATTGCGACTTTATCAGCGATTTTCCGTACGGATGTCATATCATGGGTGATCGTCATCGCCGTACATTTCAGCTCCACGACCAGTTCGCGGATCAGATCATTGATAACATCTGACATGATCGGGTCGAGACCGGTCGTCGGTTCGTCAAAAAAAATGATCTCGGGCGACGTCGCAATGGCACGGGCCAGACCGACACGCTTTTGCATACCGCCCGACAATTCCGCCGGAAACCGGTCCGCCGTATCAGGGCCAAGCCCGACCCGGCGCAGCTTTTCAACTGCCAGCTCACGACATTCATCGGTCGATTTACTGCGTAGGACACGAAAGGCGACATTCTCCCAGACCCGCAGCGAGTCAAACAGCGCACCGCCCTGAAACAGCATCCCGAATTTATCCAGCAAAGCTTCGCGGTTGTGCTTTCGGACATCCTTGCCATCGACCATAACGGTGCCGGTATCCGGCTTTACCAGACCCAGAACCGATTTGATCGTAATAGATTTCCCGGTGCCGGAACCGCCGATAATCACCATTGACTCGGAGGGGGCAACAGACAGATCAACCCCGCGCAGCACGCGGTTGGACCCGAAGGCCTTATGGACGCCGCGCAGTTCTATCTTGGGGGTACTCATGTCGAAAAGAACAATTCTGTCAGGAGGTAATCAAAGGCCAGGATCAGGACCATTGCAGAGACAACGGCATTCGTCGTGGCACGGCCCACACCCTGTGCGCCCCGTCCCGAATTATACCCGTGAAAGCATCCCATCAACGTTATAATAAAGCCGAACACAGCCGCCTTTACGAGGCCGGAGGCAATATCTCCGAAGGTCAGGAAATCCACTGTATTACGGATATAGGTCGCACCGTTAAAGCCAAGGCGGTTTACACCGACCAGATACCCGCCCATAATCCCGATTGTATCAGCCACAGCCACCAGAACCGGCATGGTCAGCACACCGGCCAAAAGGCGCGGGGCGACAAGGTATCTGAACGGATTTGTTGACAGGGTTGTAAGCGCGTCAATCTGCTCTGTTACTCTCATTGTACCGATTTCAGCCGCAATCGCCGCCGAAACACGGCCCGCAACGACCAGACCGCCAAGTACAGGCCCAAGCTCCCGCACCATGCCGATTGCAACAATCGAGGCCACAACACTTTCGGCATTAAACCGCGAGCCGCCGATATAAATCTGAAGTGCCAGCACACCACCCGTTGCAACAGCGGTCAATCCGACAACCGGAAGCGAATAATATCCGATTTTCATAATCTGGCGGAACAGTTCGCGGAAATACCAGGGCGGCACCAGGATAGCCAGAACACCCTTGAGTGCAAACAACGTCACAGCGCCCACAGACTGACACAGACCCAGAACAGCAGCGCCGATCCCGGCGACAAAGCCGTGTATGGCAGACAATGCGGTCACGCGCCCTCCTGAAGAATACCCAACCGGAAATATCAGTCTTGCGTATAACGTTTTGTGTAGCGTTGTCCAAGAGAAGTCAGAATTTCATATCCGATTGTCCCCGCAGCCGTGGCCAGATCATCAACACTTTGATTAGGACCGAGGATTTCAACCATATGCCCCACCTGTGCCTGCGGATGCTCCGTCAGATCAACGGTGATGAGGTCCATGCTGACACGCCCGATCAGAGGCAGCGGCTTGCCGCAGATATAAAGCGTTGCATTGTTCGACAAGGCACGGTGCATCCCGTCCGCGTATCCAAGGGGCAGGATGCCGATGCGCGACGGGCGCTTTGCCGTCCAGGACCAGCCGTAACCGACGCCTTGCCCTGCCGGAATATCGCGGATTTGAAGAATCGGAGTCTCAAGCGAGACAACAGGACGCGCCTGCATATAAGGAGCCCCGCCGTAAAGCCCGACACCGCAACGCACCAGATCGAAATGATACGCTTGACCCAGCAATGTACCGCCCGTTGCAGCCAGACTCCGCAAGGCCTCCGGAACGCGGTCTTTCAACACGTCGGCATAACAGACAAAATTTTCATACTGAAAAGCATTGGCCTCATGTCCGGGTTCATCGGCACAGGCGAGATGCGACATAACAAGCCGCACATCAATTCCGCCGGGCACCTTTTCCAGTTCGGACGGTTGCAGACCAAGGCGAGACATACCACTGTCCAGCTGCAAAGCACAGGCTGTATGACCCGTTTGACCCTGCCAGGTTTCAATCTGCCCCGGATGATTCAGGCAGGGGCGCAAACCAGACGCAAGACAGGCCGCCGCATCCTCACGGTCCGCAACACCATTGAGGATGTAAATTACCGGATCCCGCAAAGCCGTCCTCAGCGACACGCCCTCTTCAACCGTTGCCACAAAAAAGGTCCGGCAACCGGCGGCCTCAAGCGCACGGGATATCTCAACCGCACCGCAGCCGTACCCGTTCGCCTTCACCGCCGCAGCGGTTTCAGCGGTGCCGGATAAAACATCAAGCGCACGCCAATTGGCGCAGGCTGCACCTGTGTTGATCGTCAGTATAGGTTGGGTCACTCAAATGCCGCCGGAGCAAATCGTTGTGGGTCCGCCAGATCACTGAATCGCGTGAATTGAGGCGTAAATTGCAGTTTTTCAATACCGATAGGACCGTGTCGCTGTTTGCCGATAACAACCTCGCCGACATTGTGAACAGCATCCATCGCCTGTTGCCATTCCATATGTTCCTGAGTGCCCTCGCGCGGTTCTGTACGCGACAAATAGTATTCCTCGCGATAGACAAACATCACAACGTCCGCGTCCTGCTCAATCGAGCCGGATTCGCGCAGATCCGAAAGCTGCGGGCGCTTGTCCTCGCGGTCCTCTACACGGCGCGACAGCTGTGACAAAGCAATGACGGGAATATCCAGTTCTTTCGCAATCGCCTTTAACCCCCGCGTAATTGCAGAAATCTCCTGCACACGGTTTTCACTTGAATTGCCGGAAACGAGTTGCAGGTAATCGACAACAATCAGATCAAGACCGTGCTGGCGCTTCAGACGCCTTGCCCGCGCCGCAAGCTGACCGATGGATAAGGCGGGCGTGTCATCAATGAACAGTGGTTTTGTTTCCAGAACACGCGCCACTTCAACAAATTTCTGGAATTGCGCTTCTTCCAGCTCGCCTTTTCGGATCAGTTCGGACGAAATCTCGCATTGTTCCGCTAGTATCCGCGTGGCCAGCTGTTCGGCAGACATCTCCAGCGAGTAAAATCCGACTGCACCGCCGTCAATCGTGCCGAAGGTCCCGTCACTGCGCTCGCCCTGTTTATAGGCTTTGGCAACATTAAACGCGATATTGGTCGCCAGCGCCGTCTTACCCATGGACGGACGGCCCGCGAGGATCAGCAGGTCAGATTTGTGCAGACCGCCAAGTTTGGCATCCAGATCACGCAGACCGGTAGAAATCCCGGCAAGCTGTCCGTCCCGCTGATAGGCGGCATTGGCCATCTCAACCGCCGGTTTGACCGAGCGCGCAAAACTCTGGACTCCGCCCTCGAACCGGCCTTTTTCCGCCAATGAATAAAGGCGTGTTTCCGCTTCGGCAATCTGATCCGCCGCATCCGCCTCGCCCAGAAAATCACCGGCACCATCGGCAATGTCTTCTCCGAGGCGTATCAGGTCACGGCGGATCGACATGTCATAGACCTGCCGCCCGTAATCCAGGACATTGAAGACCGATATCGCCGCATCCGCCAGACGCAGAAGATAGGATGCGCCGCCCAATGGCGTGAGCGATTCATCATTCTCAAAAACCGGCTTGAGCGTAATCGGTGAGGCAATTTGACCCTTGGTCACCCGTTGTCCCGCAATCTCGTAAATCCGGCCATGTACAGGATCATAAAAATGCTGAGGTAACAAAAAGGCGGCCAGGCGGTCATATACCTCGTTATTGACCAAAATCGCCCCCAGCACGGCCTGTTCCGCCTCGATATTGTTCGGCAGGGCACGAATTGAGGCTTCGGTATCGCCCGGAAACGGTATTTGCTCGCTCATAAATCCGACTCGGGTTTTTAACGTTTGATGCCGTGCTTATACAGCCCAGCTCCCGCGCTGAAAAGCATCAGACACAGGAATAAACGGCTGTAATTGAGATACCCGCACCCGGCAGTCCCATAGAGTGTCTGCCCGGATGTTCATTCCCGTTATTGATTTTCTTGATATTTCCGGCACTGCAGTTGCATAATCCGGTAGCGGTTATACCGGAGTTGTGCCGGTGTTCCGCGAACGCGTTTTTACCGGATCGGCACCGGCGGGCCAGGGCCCGTTAGCCGGGCCAATCCGCCAGTGAGGATTAACCGGATGTTAAAACGGATATTCGCGATTGTTCTTGCGGTTATGACCGCTGCGGCGGGGCTGGCCCCGGCTGAGGCGACTGCAGGGCACCGCAACCATGACAGTCATAAGAGTGACTCCAAACACCACAAGCACAAGGCCGGTAAGCACCATTTCAAACATCGGGGCTTCGGACGACACCACCGCTTCGGGCATCGCTTTCACGGATTCGGACACAAGCGCTATTTTCGTGATTTCGGCCATCGTCACCGGTTCAGGCACCGCGGCTTCAAAAGGCACTATGATAAGGGCCACCACCATGGCGGATTTTCATCCGGCTTTAGTTACGGTCCGAAATTCTTTTCACCCTACAGATATCACAGACCCCGTCGGCGCGTGTATCACGGGACACATGATTATATCCACGTAACACCGTATCCTGCATATTCCGGAAAGACGGCACCATGGACCACAGCGCCTTCTGAACCGGAAAAAGAAACAGCGCCTGTTTATAAAGTTCCTGCGGAAACGAACACCGTACCGGCAGCGGTTATCCAATCTGCAACACCCGCTGCGGAACCGGCGAGCATCACAACCGCGGAACCATTGACCACGTCACCGGCAGAACCTGAATATATTGATATCGGCGCTTACGACACCGCCGGACAAAGCTTTACGGAAGCGCCCCTGACAGAAACTTACGTGGGAACACCCGCTCAATCGGAGGCACTGCTCCCTCTGGAAACGGTTCCGTTAAATTGAGCATCCGGATAAAATAAATAAAGTAACAGAGATGCGGGGCCTCGAAGACCCCGCATTTTTTATTGGGAAACAACCTCAATCGGCCCGACATTCGGCGGGACCGATAACCACCTGTCCCGTTTAAGGCCGTCTTTCCGTCCTGCATCAAACAATGCCCGCATGACAACAGGATCAAAATCCAGCGAACCGACGCTGTCATTCAATTCATCCGGCACATAGGTTAGTGCGAAATCGGCAGCATACAGCACGGAACGGACATAAGCGCGGTACACGGCCTGTACGATCGATGTCCTGAGCAATGTAGAGACCGACTTTCCGGCGATACTTTGTATATTCGGTTCAATCGCCTTTGTTGCACTGCGTTCCAACAGGCTGTCATTGACGATAATATGCAGCCGTTTTTTCTCTGCATTGGAACGGAAAAGAATATCACTAACAAGCACCGGCGCTTTAAGACCGCCATCAACATGCGCCTGACGCAACTGTAACCCGCGCTGGGGCTTGATGTATACAGGTTCGAAAAACACCGGAACCGCCGCAGAAGCACGCAGCACTTTGTTGAAATGCAGCATGGGATCAGTCCGGCCACCAGACGCAATCGCCCCCATATCCCAAATGACCAGTTCACTGGAATCAAGATTCGTAGTGGCCACGTACAGCCGGCGCCCCTTTGCATGTTCATCCGCAATCCGCCCGAGAACGTCATACGTGATCACGCTTTCAATCTGTTTCTTCAGCGGTGAATAATCATAAAGGCTTTCCGTCAGAAATCCGGAAACACCCTTATCAACAAAAATATCCGCGTTGCTGGTGTTGGTATAAAGGTCACGCAACAGCTCGTCATAATCTTCGCCAAGAAACGCAAAGACCGAGATCAGCGCACCGGTGGAAACCCCTGTTACGACATCAAATTCAGGGCGGGTTCCACTTTCCGTCCAACCGCTTAGAACACCGACACCATAAGCGCCATAGGCACCGCCGCCCGAAAGGGCCAGAATGTTCAGGACACCATCGGGGTCCACGTAGTCCGGGTCACTGACAAGCGTGGCTTCAGGGTCAAATCGCGAAACGGCCTCAGAAGGCAGTACAGAACGAATTTCCTCGCTTTCGGCAGGCCGCGTTACGCCGCACGAACTCAATATAGATAATGTAAATACCAACGTGAGCATTGTTCGTATTATATTCATTTCATGTAGTCTTTCCGGCAATATCATAAGCTTAAGTCAGGGTTCATTACAGTATCGCACCACTGAACGGCGTAAATTTAGCCTCAGTTAAACTCCGATGGTCAAGGTACGAATTGTCGCTTGTGCAATACGTTACTCTGAAACGTGTTATACAGTCTTTTCATCATATCCGCACAAATCGGAAATCAGACAGGCTGTGCACTCCGGCTTGCGCGCTTTGCAGACATAGCGCCCGTGCAAGATCAGCCAGTGATGGGCATGCTGCGCAAAATCCACCGGAATATGATCCTCGATCGCGCGCTCGACGGCGACAACATCCTTACCCATGGCGATACCGCTGCGGTTACCGATCCGGAAAATATGGGTATCCACAGCCTGCGCCGGGTATTTGAACCACATATTCAGAACCACATTCGCAGTTTTGCGGCCAACTCCCGGCAAGCTTTCGAGCGCCGCGCGGGATTGCGGCACCTCTCCACCGAATTCATCTACAAGGCGCTGTGACAACTTAATGACATTTTTGGCCTTGTTCCGGTAGAGGCCGATGGTTTTGATATGCTCGATCACACCCTCTTCACCGAGTGCGAGCATCTTTTCCGGTGTATCAGCCGCCTTGAACAATCCGCGCGGTGCTTTATTGACGCCTTTATCCGTGGCTTGCGCGGACAGGGCAACCGCAACCACGAGCGTAAATGCGTTGGTGTGTTCCAGTTCACCTTCCGGTTCGGCACAGTGATCACGAAAACGGGTGAAAATTTCGCGGATAATGCGATAGGGGAGTTGTTTGACCATGCTCCGACCTAAACGTGCCGGGCGGTGCGAGGCAACCTGATTTATGCGGAGCGTATTATGGACGTGGATGTTGTGATTATCGGCGCGGGTTTATCCGGCCTGACCTGTGCGGCCCTGCTAAGTGAGACCGGTCTTTCGGTTATGGTTCTGGAGGCCGGCGAACGCGCGGGAGGGCGGATAAAATCCCTGCGCGACAGCAACGGACACCACCTTGCCGACCTCGGTCCGAGCTGGGTCTGGACGCCCTTTCAACCGGTCGCGGCCGATTGGCTGGAGCGGCTGGGCCTCGACACACACGCCCAATACGGGGACGGAGACGCGATTATCGAAATGGACGGGCGGCAGACCTTTCGCCGTGCCC
>CALFWP010000092.1 GCA_937927905.1 uncultured Neomegalonema sp. | reverse complement strand
TTAGAACTCGGAGCGGCACTAAACCGTGACAGGTCCATAATTGCCAAAATTCTTGAACAACACTCAAACAGAAAATTTAAACAATATTTGGAAAAACTATGATCGGGACACCGGTAAATTTACCGCAAAAGGGCACCGTACGTTATGAAAACAGAAAGAGGATTTAGAATTCATAAATTCAGCATAGACAGGAAAACTCATAAAATTAGATTTTATCTAACCAGCGGAATCACAATATCCATTACACTTACAACAATCATAATATCTATACTCTCAAATGGAGAAGAAATATTAATATTAGATAATCCAAAAATATTTTTATGTTATAATTTTATGGTATTCATTACTGCAATATCTCATCGCGCAGCTTACTCAACGAACATATTATACATCGGAAATAGAGGCATCGAAATCTATCCTGATAATTTAAAAATACCATACCAGGAAATAGAAAAAATCAGAACAAAATATTTTTCTTTATCTTCTGACATACACCTCAAAACAAAAACCGGGAAATTCAAATTTATTCCATCGCTGATAATCTGGACCGGCAATGATGTGCTCATCAGAACACACGGCTTGGATAAAGATAAGTTACTTTATTTGCTAACGCACTACTTCCAGAACCGGCAAAAATCCGCGTGAAGTCCAGCTGCAGCCCCTGTTAAAAGGATATAATTAACATAGGGATCAAAGGTTCACGAGGTATATTTTTCAATATTTCCGCAATGTTACCAAACTATATTCCCACTTGATGCAGCGCAGCATTTCGGGCAAGGGAACGGTGATTAATCCTGCCATAATCCGGAGCCGCCCCGATGGACCTGCGTAATATCGCGATCATCGCCCATGTTGACCATGGTAAAACCACTCTTGTTGACGAGTTGCTCAAGCAATCCGGCGCATTCCGGTCCAATCAGGCCGTGGCAGAGCGGGCAATGGATTCGAATGATCTTGAACGTGAACGGGGCATAACCATTCTGGCGAAATGCACCTCTGTTGAATACGGGGGCGCAAGGATCAACATTGTTGATACGCCCGGGCACGCCGATTTCGGCGGCGAGGTAGAGCGTATTCTCTCGATGGTTGATGGTGTGGTTCTGCTGGTCGATGCCGCCGAAGGGCCGATGCCGCAAACCAAATTCGTGACGTCAAAGGCACTTGCACTCGGCCTTAAACCGATGGTTGTCCTCAATAAAGTCGATAAAAACGATGCGGAGCCGGATCGTGCATTGGACGAGGTTTTTGATCTCTTCGCCAATCTCGGTGCCACCGATGAACAGCTTGATTTCCCGGTCCTGTATGCATCCGGGCGCAGCGGGTGGGCATCGGAAACACCGGATGGAGCGCGCGACAATCTGATCCCGCTCTTCAAACTTATCATGTCTCATGTCCAACCGCCGCAACAGGTCAGCAAAACCGGAGAACCGTTCCGTATGCTTGCGACAACGCTCGGCTCGGACCCCTTTATCGGCCGTATCCTGACAGGCCGTGTTGAAAGCGGCACTCTCAAAACCGGCACGAGTATAAAAGCACTTGCCGTAGACGGCCAGGAAATCGAGCGATTTCGTGTAACAAAAATCCTCGCATTCCGCGGACTGAGCCAGCAACCCATCGAAGAGGCGCAAGCAGGCGACATTGTTGCACTTGCCGGAATGTCAAAAGCAACCGTTGCGGATACTTTATGCGAGCCCGCATTGAGCGAGGCCCTCGCCGCACAGCCTATTGACCCGCCGACAATTACGGTCACATTCGGCATTAACACCAGTCCCCTTGCCGGACGGGACGGTAAAAAAGTGCAATCCCGCGTCATCCGAGACCGCCTAATGCGCGAAGCGGAGTCAAATGTGGCGATCAGGATCAGCGATACACCGGGCGGTGAAGCTTTTGAGGTTGCCGGCCGCGGTGAATTGCAGATGGGCGTTCTCATCGAGACCATGCGCCGCGAAGGGTTTGAGCTGTCCATATCCCGCCCCCGTGTTCTTTTCAGAGAAGAAAACGGTCAGACTCTCGAACCTGTGGAAGAAGTTACGATTGATGTAGACGAACAATATTCCGGCGTTGTGGTGGAAAAACTCGCACAGCGGAAAGGCGATGTTGTCGAAATGAAATCCGCAGGCGCCGGAAAAACCCGCATCGTCGCCCATGCCCCTGCGCGCGGGTTGATCGGGTATCATGGAGAATTTCTGACCGATACCCGGGGAACAGGTGTAATGAACCGGGTCTTTCACGACTGGGCCGCATACAAGGGCGCTATACCTGGCCGCCGGTCCGGTGTCCTAATAGCCATGAACCAGGGGGACTCGGTGCCCTTTGCACTGTTTAACCTGGAAGAACGCGGCAAGCTATTTATCGGTTCCGGCGAACAGGTTTATGAAGGCATGATCATAGGCGAGCATTCACGCGGCAATGACCTTGAGGTCAACCCGCTCAAAGGCAAAAAACTGACCAACATACGCGCTTCGGGCAAAGATGAGGCCGTTGTCCTCACCACACCGGTCCGCATGTCGCTGGAGCAGGCAATTGCCTATATCGACGATGACGAACTTGTTGAGGTCACCCCCAACCACATCCGTCTCAGAAAACAGTATCTGGATCCCCACGAGCGCAAACGTCAATCACGCTCTGCCGCCGCAGTAT
>CALFWP010000091.1 GCA_937927905.1 uncultured Neomegalonema sp. | reverse complement strand
ACTCGTCCGGATTGAACGGCAACAGCAACTTAGTGGCATCTTTAGCGCGTTTTTGCAGCACCCGCAACGAAGGCCCGACGCCGCACGCAATGGCAAACTTGATCATCGTCTGAAGCTTTGCAGGACCGGCGACACCGATATGCACAGGAATATCCACACCCGCAGCTTTTATACTGTCCGCCCATTCAATAACCGGTCCGGCTTCAAAGCAGAACTGGGTCGCCAACGCCATCTCCGCATCGGTGCGTTCATCAAAAGACTGTTTCCACTTCAGCGCTTCCATGACGTTTTTATCAGACCCGTCCGGATCAATATCTTTATTTCCCTCAGGGTGTCCGGCAACGTGCAAGCGCTTGAAACGCTTTTTGTCAAAAAGGCCCGTTTCAATAAGGTCCATTGATGATGACAGACTGCCATGTGGTGTATCAACACCCCCTGCAAGCAACAGCGCCTGATCAATCCCGGCTGCGTCCTGATAACGGTCAATCCAGTCTTCAAGAACAGCCGCATCCGAGATGATGCGCGCAGGGAAATGCGGCATGACCTGAAAACCGTCATCAGCGAGACGCTTTGCAGTGGCAACCATTTCCTCAATCGGCGTGCCCTCGATATGTGCAATGTAAACACGCGTACCTGGCGACAGAATGGCTTTAAAGTCTTTCACCTTAGAGGCAGTGCGTGGCATGACTTCGATTGAACACTCATTCAGGAATGCCCGCACAGCCATGCGATCCGATGCAGACGCCTTTGCAGTTTCACCGCCGTTACCGAATAAAGAGGCCAATACACTCATCAGTCTTTCCCCTGCTGTCCGGCATAGCCGCCGGCTTCGATAAGGGTGCGTAAGGCATCCTTATCGAATGTTTCTTCCAGTTTTGCTGCCTCAGCATCGGCAATAGATTCAAGGTCTGCACCCTCAACTTCAAAAGGGTCTGCCCTTCGCCAGTCTTCAAGATAGGCATCCGTGCTGGACGCACCGCTTTTCATAGCGGCCCGGTCGATAGCCTGTTCAAAGCGTTCGGATAATTGACGTTTCGCATTCTTGCGGCCTGCCTTCACAATAACCTGTGCAGGCATATCGCGCCAGTAAACAACAGTGACCAAAGCCATTGAGTCGCACTCCTGAAATTCCAATGAACCGTTACTTCGCATTACCGGCAAAGGCGCTCCATGGGCGACTCCGCATATCTCGATTCCGACAAGCCGAAAATATGCGGATAGGGTTTACATTTTATATATAATATTGCAATATAAGAAAATCCTTATATCAACATACTAACTATAGGCCATTATCATGACTGCATCTGCATCGACTCCGGCTGTTTCGTTTGAAATTTTCCCAGCACTTTCCGATACCGGTGCCATTTCGATGCAGCGGACTGTTAAAAAACTTTCACGGTTTTCGCCCCGCTTTGTCTCCGTGACGCATGGCGCGGATGGCGGGGCTCAAAATCAGACACTGGCGACACTTGACCGTTTGCGGATCGAAAATCCGGCACTCGGATTGGCGGGACACTTGACATTAAAGGGCGGATCCAGGGGAGAGGTTCTCGCCGCCGCCGAGGATTACGAAGCGACAGGTGCGCGGTGGATCGTGGCCCTGCGCGGAGACTCTGATCATGGTGCAGGCAACACCTTTCAAACACATCCGCACGGCTTCCAATCCACACCGGAATTCATCGCCGCCATTCGCCGCCGCACAAATTTACGTATTGCTGTTGCAGGATATCCTGAACCACATCCGGATTCGCGTGGCTCCACAGCGGATATAGACTATCTGAAGCAAAAGACCGATGCAGGTGCAGACGCGATCATTACACAATTTTTCTTTGATAATTCAGAATTTTACCGCTTTGTAGACCGTTGCCGCAAAGCTGGCATAGACACCCCCATTGTCCCCGGAATTATGCCCATCACAGATTTTAACAAAATTGCCGCATTTTCCCGGCGTTGCGGCGCAAAGATTCCACCCCGTATCGCCGACCGGTTTATGAAAGCGGAAAAACGGGGCGCAACGCGCGAACTCTCCCTCGCTATCTGTGCAGGTCAATGTGATGACTTGAGAGAACAAGGTGTGCGTGCATTTCATTTTTACACACTGAACCGCGCTGATTTAACATATGGCGTGTGCCAGGCTTTGGGGCTTGATACAACATACTCTGACGGCGGAAACGATGTTGCAGGAGAATTTTCAGTTAATAAAGCAACCGTTTCCGTATAAGGCTTCACCTGGATCAATCGGCCTGCTAGGGTCCCATTCCGGTAGACCAGTTAGAGGGTACAGATTGTGACGGCACCGCGCGATACTTCGCCAATAAAGGCACCAGCGCGCACGCCGCAACCTAACAAACAGGATTCAAGGTCAACGGGCAAACCCGACAGAAAACCGCCCGGAAGACAGCGGCACCCTAAGCATACCTACGCGGCACTTGACCTTGGCACGAATAATTGCCGCCTTATGATCGCACGACCTGAGGGCGACAGCTTCAAGGTCTTGGATGCATTTTCAAGGGTTGTCCGGCTAGGCGAGGGCGTAGAACAGAACAACACATTATCATCCGCAGCAATGGATCGTGCGGTTGCGGCGCTCAAAATATGTGCTGAAAAAATGAGCAAGCGCCGTGTCACACGCGCACGGGCAATTGCAACAGAAGCCTGTCGCAGAGCCATTAACGGCGCGGAATTTGTCGAACGCGTTAAACACGAAACCGGACTGACTTTGGACGTCATCGGGGCCGGTGATGAAGCCCGCCTTGCCGTTGCCGGTTGCGCACCACTTTTTGACACAGCGCGTGATTGCCTGCTGGTTTTTGACATAGGCGGCGGCAGCACGGAAATTGTCTGGATAGATCTGGCTCACACGCCGAAAGCACGCCGGCGCGATATTCTGCTCGGCGTAACGCCTAAAGATGTCGATAAGTCGAAAATTAAAGAAGAAATACGGATTTTATCCGAAAATGCACGATGGACATCACTGCCGGTTGGTGTCGTTACGCTGGCTGAAAAATTCAAAGACATTACAGATGAAAACGCGCGCTTTGATGCAATGCGCGCCTATACCAACTCTCTGATCGCACCCTTTGCAGCAGACGGAGCAGGCGCGACACCTGACCGCCTGCAACGTATGCAATTGCTCGGGACATCAGGTACAATTACGACATTGGCTGGTGTCCACCTTGATTTGCAGCGTTACAGCCGCGGAAAAGTCGACGGCCTATGGATTTCACGGTTGGATATCAGCAATGTTATTACAAGATTGACCGGAATGGACCGCGAAGAAAGGTCTTTGATCCCTTGTATCGGCGATGACCGTGCAGAGCTGGTTATCTCCGGCTCTTCTATTCTAAGTGCCATCATGGACCACTGGCCGACCGAAAAACTGCGTGTTGCGGACCGCGGCCTTCGTGAAGGATTGCTCTACGATCTGATGAATGAAGATCAGACCGTACACGGGGCAAACTGAATATGAGCACAAAAAAGGGCGATTCAGGCCGCGGGCAACGCCATTTACGTACGCGTGTAAAAACGGCACGGGGGCGAAAACTGTCCTCAACACTCTGGCTTGATCGGCAATTAAACGACCCTTACGTCAAGCGCGCGAACGCGGAAAATCTTCGCACACGTGCTGCTTATAAACTCATTGAAATTGATGACAAATTCAATCTGCTCAAACCGGGATTGCGGGTGGTCGATCTTGGCTCCGCCCCCGGGGGTTGGTCACTTGTTGCAGCGGACAGAGTGAACGCAACCGGAGCAAAACCCGGAAAAGCTCAGGGGTTTGTCCTTGGAATAGATTTGCAGGAGGTCGCCCCGATCGACGGAGCGCCGCAAATCCGGCTTGATTTCATGGACGAGGGTGCGGACGATATTGTCAAAAAAGCCCTGGACGGCCCCGCCGATATCGTCCTTTCCGACATGGCTGCAAAAGCAACGGGACACAAAGGCACCGATCACCTGAGAATTGTTGCTTTATGCGAGGCCGCCGCACTCTTTGCAGGCGATACCCTGGTTGAAGGCGGCGCATTTATCGCCAAGGTTCTTCAGGGTGGTGCCGACGGGGAGCTTGTAACCGGCCTCAAACGGGATTTTAAAATTGTACGGCACTTTAAGCCGCCTGCAAGCCGCTCGGACAGTTCTGAGATGTATCTGGTTGCGACAGGCTTCCGTGGAGCGTAGCGCACCTCAACAGTGAAACGGCAAGGTCGCGCAGGACATCCGGCTATGCGCTTTACGTCTGTATGAGACATTCCGCACCTTGCGTGTCAGGGGAATAGCGCGTATCTCTATTCCGAGTGAAACACTGGGACTTTTGGTAATCCGTGACCACACCGCGCTTATCACTGGATGGATTGTGTAAATATTACGGCAGTGCAACCGCTGTCGACAATGTCTCACTGTCAGTTTCAGCAGGTGAGGTAGTATGTTTACTTGGCCCGTCAGGGTGCGGAAAATCTACAACTTTACGAATTGCAGCCGGTGTTGAACATCAGAATACAGGAAGTGTTTCCATCGACGGTACTGTGGTTTCAGATGCGGCAAAGCATGATCCGCCGGAACGCCGCTCTGTCGGCTTAATGTTTCAGGATTTTGCACTTTTCCCGCATTTGACAGTCACAAAAAATGTCGCGTTCGGCCTGCGCAAGACCGACCGTTTCTCCAGGGAACGCATTGCTCTGGAATACCTTGAGCGGGTCGGGATGCAGGGGCATGCCGAAAAATACCCACATGAGCTGTCAGGCGGCGAACAGCAGCGTGTCGCCATGGCCAGAGCCTTAGCACCCCGTCCGCGCGTCATGCTTATGGATGAACCGTTTTCCGGACTGGACAACAGGCTGCGCGATGATGTCCGCGATACGGCCCTGTCTGTTCTCAAAGATGAGGGAACCGCAGTCCTGCTGGTGACCCATGATCCGGAAGAAGCGTTGCGCATGGCTGACCGGATTGCATTGATGCGCAATGGACGCATCGTCCAGATCGGTGCCCCCTATCACATTTATAACAATCCGGTTGACCGGACGACCGCAGCTTTTTTCAGTGATCTGAACGTCATACACGGTGAAGTCAGTTCACGACAGACAGACACACCCTTCGGTTTATTTCTCACACCGGGCCTTGTGGATGGGGCAGATGTCGAGATTATCGTACGCCCGCAACATCTGAAAATTGACCTTGATGAAGGCCAGCCCCCGAAACCGAGCATTAAAACCGGTGTACCGGCCCCCGGAACAGTCGTTAGATCACGGTTTATGGGCTCGGGCAGCCTGATTGAAGTGCGCATGGATCATGACGACTCGGTGTTGCGCGCAACCTTACCCGGTGTTTTCACACCGGAACCGGGCACCAGAGTCTGGCTGTCGCTCAAGCGCGAATCGTGTTTTTTGTTTCCGTGCGCGCAACAATCCAGGGTCGCCTCCCCCTATGAGAAAGCACCTGCAGACACCGGAAAAGCAAAACCGGACACAGCACAAGGTGCGGCCACACTCACATAACGGAAGCGACCGGTTAATTTCCCGCGATTTTTCTTTCGCATAGCCGCCTCTTTTCCTATGTAACAGAAGCAAAGCGCATAACATTGCGTAATACTCACGCATCGCGTGATCATAGATTTGAAGGAGAACGGTATGGGCGGAATCAGCATTTGGCAATTGGCCATTGTCGGCATTCTCGTGGTGCTGCTGTTCGGTCGCGGTAAAATTTCCGAACTGATGGGCGATGTCGCAAAAGGCATCAAAAGCTTCAAAAAAGGTATGAAAGATGATGACACCGTCACCGCTGAAGCGCCTGCCGATGGCAAAATTGACGGCCCGAAGGCCGAACCGATTGACGTAACCCCGAAAAAAGAGAGCGAAAACGCGTAATAAGCGCACCGCAATCATAATAGGGAAACATCAATGTTCGGCAATTTCAGCATGCCAGAACTCCTCATCGTCGGCGCGATTGCCTTAATTGTGATCGGGCCTAAAGACCTGCCCGGAATGATGCGTTCTGTCGGCAAATTCGTCGGACAGGCACGCGGTATGGCCCGGCAGTTTCAGCGCTCGATGGATGATGCCGCCCGTGAGGTGGACCTGGCGGAGTTTAAACAGGCCCGCGCGCTGATGGATCAGAAGGCGGGCGCTAATGATCTGTCTGATACACTCAACAAAACCATAGGCTTAGATGATGCGGATGACGAACAACCGCAGAAAAAAGCTATGGATGCCGCAGAAATGGCTGAAGCTGCGAAAAACTTCACCGGCGGTGATGATGATAATGACAACACCGCATCAAAAACGGACGCTACCGATGATGCTGCGACCGAAACCGTTACGGCAGTAAATAGCGGAACGCCGGAACCGGCCAAAACAAACCAGAGCTAGCCTTGGCATCAAGGCGCGCAAGTAACTTAAGGCATACCAGAAATGAGTGCAGACGATATAGAAGCCTCTAAAGCGCCGCTCATAGAGCATCTGGCCGAGTTACGAACGCGTCTGGTACGTTCGATTGCAGCGCTCGCAATCGGCCTGATATTCTGCCTTTACTTTCAGGATGAAGTAGTCGCATTTCTGTCCAAACCGCTACTGTCTATACGTCCCGATGCCGAATTGTTGGTTCTGTCGCCGCAGGAATATTTCTTCACGGTCATCAATATCGGTCTCTGGGGCGGTTTTTTTCTCGCTTTTCCGTTTATAGCGGCTCAGATATGGGGCTTTATCGCACCGGGTTTATATTCGAACGAAAAAGGAGCTTTTCTCCCGTTTTTGATGGCAACGCCGTTTCTATTTATTCTCGGCGCATCACTGGCCTATTTTATTGTGATCCCGCTTGCCCTTGATTGGCTCATCAGCTTTGCTGAAGGCTCGGATGATATTAAAGTGTCCAGTACGTATTCTGTGAAACAGTTTCTCGGATTTACAAAAACCCTGTTATTCGGCTTCGGGATTTGTTTTCAGCTTCCGGTACTTCTCACCTTACTGGGCCGCGTAGGTATCATCACATCCAAGCAACTGAGCGAGTCCCGTAAATATGCGATCGTCGGCATCGCCTTTGCCGCGATGCTGCTCACCCCGCCGGATCCAATCAGCCAGCTTGCACTCGGGATACCAACTTATCTGCTCTATGAAATATCGATACATATTGTGCGGATGTTCGAGAAAAAAGAAGCACAACGTCGCAAAGACCTCGGTCTGGACGATGAAGATGACGAGGATGATCTGCTGTGACAGACAATCCTATGGAGCGTATTGTGAATGCGCTTGAACGGATCAGTCCGCCCCCTGCCCCGCCACCTGATTTCGACGCTGCGGATGTGTTCGTTTGGACCCCGGGGACCCTCTCCGCGCATGATGAACTGAAACCGGTCAAACGGGTCAACCGTGTCGAAATAGACTTGCTTCAGGGTATTGACAGATCCCGCAGGACATTATTGGAAAATACACGGCGGTTTGCCAAAGGACTTCCAGCCAATAACGCCCTGCTATGGGGCGCGCGCGGTATGGGCAAATCCTCATTGGTCAAAGCCGCCCATGCTCAAATCATTCAGGATGGGACGCCCTTATTTCTGATAGAAATCCTGAGAGACGATATCCCAACAATGGGCCGCCTGCTGCACATTATACGGCAAAGTTCCGGATACCGCTTTATACTCTTTTGCGATGATCTGAGCTTTGACAAAGACGATGCACATTACAAATCGCTAAAAGCCGCGCTTGATGGCGGGGTAGAAGGCCGTCCGGAAAACGCTGTGTTCTACGCAACATCCAACAGACGGCACTTGATGCCGCGCGATATGATAGAGAATGAACGTCAAACCGCGATTAATCCCAGTGAAGCAACGGAAGAGAAGGTATCGCTGTCGGACCGCTTTGGCCTTTGGCTTGGTTTCCATGCATGTGATCAGACGCAATATTTTGATATGATACGCGGGTATTGCGACCGCTACGGAATTGAAATTTCCGATGATGAGCTTCAATCAGAAGCCATAGAATGGCGGCAAACGCGTGGCTCTGTATCCGGCAGGGTTGCGTGGCAGTTCGTCCAGGACCTCGCCGGGCGCAAAGGCGTGTTTATCTGATAGCGGCCTGTAACGGATCGGCTTTTTCTACCGCTGGAAAAGCAAGCAATCCGTTAATACAATCCGCGTCCACCCTGCAGGTCTTGTGGTGTATTTATAATGACAGATGGTGATTGCGGGGCATTGACCACAGGTGTTGTCTGATTTTGCTGCGGAAGATAGCCGTTTACCGGCTGCTGAACCCGTAATGCGGGGTCCTGTGAGACAATAAACTGCCCGGTAACAGGGTCAATCTGGATAAGCGGTGCGCCGGGATCAACAGCTTGCTGCTGGAGATTATCTGCGCCCTGGGGAAGATAGGTCGGCTGTTGTTGCTGAATATTTGTGCCATATGATATCCCGGAACCGTAATCTACAACATAATCAAGTGGCGCTGTGCCCTCACGGAATGCCTCGAAAATAATATCAGGCCCGAAAACCTCGTTACCGACGCGAAGGCCGTTATTGCGGTCAATCTTGACCAGCTCAATACCTTCCGGCGGCTCGAAGCTTTCCGGAATCCGGTCCGCCATGGCATTTTTCATAAAGCGGTCAAAAACCGGTCCGCAAAGCGCCCCGCCGGATGCTTTTTCGCCCAGTGATTTCGGGTTATCATAACCGATGTAACATCCGAAAACGAGATTGGGTGTAAAGCCGACAAACCAGGCATCGCGGGCATCATTGGTGGTTCCGGTTTTACCGCCGACCGGAAAGCCGAGCAATTGCAAACGCGTAGCCGTACCGCGCAGCACGACTCCCTCCATCAGTGAAACCGTCTGATAAGCTGCAACCGGATCTATGAGCTGTTCACGATCCGCAGGGGCATTTTCGACAATCCAATCTGCGCCTACAGGCAGTGAGTTGCCGTTACGATCTTTGATTGACTCAATAAAACCAGGCACGACTTTTTTGCCGCCATTCACAAATATCGAATAGGCAGCAGCCATACGCGCCAATGTCGTTTCACCAGCTCCGAGCGAATAAGACAGAAACGGCGGCATATCGTCATAAACGCCGAATTTAACTGCGGTATCCCTGATTTTCTCCATACCGATACTTTGCGCGATACGGATCGTGATGAGGTTGATTGATTTTTCCAGGCCGATGCGCATCGGAATAGGGCCGAAAAATTCACCTTCATTGTAGTTCTTAGGTCGCCACAACTCCTGATCTTCACCCTGATACACTGTAATAGGGGCATCCAGAACAACAGTTGCGGGCGTGAAACCGTTCTCAAAAGCACTTGCATATATAAAGGGTTTAAACGCGGAACCCGGTTGTCTTTGTGCCTGTGTAACGCGATTAAATACGCTTTCCTGTGCGCTGAACCCGCCCTGCATTGCCAGGACCCGTCCGGTATCCGGTTCCATCGCAATAACAGCGCCATTGACCTCCGGGATTTGACGCAGACCGTATTCTACCGCTTCACCCTTTTTTTCCTGATCATCTTCATCCAGCCTGGCAACGTAAATCACATCACCCCGGGCAAACACCTGCGCAATTCTTGTAATCTTGGGACCAAGACCATTCGGTGCACGGCGGCGGGCCCATTCGACGTTCTTTTTCAGTATCTTAACAGTCTTGTTATCTTCGCCGACTATCCCGATGGTTGCATCGTTTTTGGTCATTTTCAGCACAACGCCGACTATCCACGACCCCACATCGCGGGGAAAATCCAACTCCGCAACAGATTGTTGCCAGTCTCCGTCAAGTGCTACATTCGCAATCGGTCCGCGATATCCGTTCCGGCGCTCATAACGCGATAATCCGTAGCGTAGGGCATCCGCAGCATACCCCTGTATTTCCGCATCAAGTGTTGTACGTATTTGCAGGCCGCCACCATAAAGTCTGCGATCCGCAAACTCATCGGGTTGCGCCTCACCGCGCGCAACAGCCTCGATTTTGAATGCGTCAAGCAATTGTCCGCGCACCTCCTCGATCATGTAGGCTGCGCTCCAGTCGTAGGTATCCTCCACCCGCTCTTTCTTTTTTCGAGTCTGACGGGTTGCCAATGGTTTGGCCATGGCTGCTTGTGCAACAACGGAATCGAGATGACCGTTATCAATCATCTCTGACAATACATAATTGCGCCGCGCAATCGCCGCGCCTGTATTCCGTATGGGATGCAAGGCGGATGGTGCTTTCGGCAAGGCAGCCAGATACGCCGCCTCCTCCGGTTCCAGGTAAATCAGTTCTTTGCCAAAGTAATTACGCGCAGCAGCAGCAACACCGTAACTGCGGGCACCCAGATAAATCTGATTGAGGTAAATTTCGAGGATCTGATCTTTGGTCAATGCCCCCTCAAGGCGAACGGCAAGAATTGCTTCTTTAATTTTACGTGTCAGGGTGCGGTCATTCGTCAAAATCATATTTTTGACGACCTGTTGTGTAATCGTTGAAGCGCCGCTGAAACGGCCGCCATTCCGTAAAGCATTTACATTGCGCACCATCGCTTTTGCGATACCAACGGGGTCGATCCCCTTGTGGTCGTAAAAGTTTTTATCCTCAGCACTGATAAAAGCGTTTTTGACAAGATCAGGTACATTCCCGATTTCAATAACCGCGCGCTGTTCTTTGGCAAAACGGGCAACAGTATTTCCGTCATCGTCCGTGACAATCGACGTTTCCGGAGGGGTGTAATCTTCAAGTTCTGCAAATTCCGTCGGCAGATCCTGACCATGCCACCAAACAGCACCCACGATAATCACCACACCGATAGTGAACAGCATGGCTGCCGCGCTGAAGATGAATCCAAAAAAACGGAACATGATGCTATTACTCCGGAGACGGCGCTTCTATGGCTATGATGGGTACGATTTTTTCAGAACAAGGATGGCAAAACCAAGCATGACCAGGCCATTTATATACAACGTGCCATTTCTGCATCACTATCATTAACGTTTTGTTGAAAAATCTAATTTTGCAGTCGAATACCTAAACCTGTCGATTGCACGTTTCACAGCTTGTGCTGTTTTCAGACGCCAGGCTTCTGATGTCAGACGCTTGAGATCACTTTCATTTGAAATAAAGCCAAGTTCCAGCAGAACCGAGGGCATATCAGGAGCCTTCAGAACATGAAAACTGTCTTTTCTGTGCGGTCTGCGCAGAACGGGGGTTTCTTTGGCCACCTCTTCGACAATAAGCTCGGCGAATTTAACGGACCGCGCCTGGGTTTCCCGGCGTGCCAGATCAACCAGAAGTCTTGCGATATCCGCGCTTTCCGCTGCCAAATCGACGCCGGCAACTTTACCTGCAGCATCAGGTTTTTTTGCAATTCTGTTGAGAGCCTTTACCGAAGCTTCCTCTGACAGTGTGTAGGCTGTAGATCCTTTCGCAAGGGCATTGTCATTCCAATCCGCATGTATTGAGAGAAATAAATCGGCATCTTTCTCACGTGCAAACGCAACGCGCTGACTGAGCTTAACGCTCTTATCCGTTTCCCGCGTCATAAACACCGCATAATTACCGTCAGATTCAAGTAAAGCGGCCAGCACCTTAGCAAACTTAAGGTTGATGCTTTTTTCAGCGTGCCCCTTTACAGTTCCGGTGCCGGGATCACGACCACCATGCCCGGGGTCAATGACAATACGCAAAGGCTTGCGCGTTGACGTAATATCATCGGGTTCCGGACGGTCACCGGGGTATAATCCTGCGTTCCGACTTTCAGGACTGCGACGGCTTTTTTCGGGGGCAAGGTCAGGAATACGTTCAATGTCGACCGCGACAACCTCAATATCACTGGTCTTGATGTTCTGACGTGATACCGCGTTGCCTCCGACTCCGGAAAGAACGGATTTAATGGCCTCGCCCAGTTCATCGAATTTTGCGTTCAGAGGGTCAAAGCCGTTCGACCCGAACACCACTTTGCTGGCCGGATCAATTGTACTAGCAACGGGCAACTCACTATATGGCGATGCGGTCGCCTGTGATGGGATGATACCTGTATTTTGCGATCGGGGCTTTTCCGGTATCACCGGTAATGCAGGTGAGTTCTTCAAGACCAGATCAATGGCATAGGCATAAGATCGCCCCACTCGTGATGGCTGTCGCCTGACAACCTGTGTCGGGCCGGATAAATTCAGCACCAAGCGCGAAACACCGGGTTGAAACAAACCGAAACTGTATTTCTGTACGACCGGATTATTCACGGTTCCTTCAGGCCGTGCAATGCGCCATAAAATCTCTGGCAGATCAACAACCAGTCTATCAGGCTTCGGCATCGTGAAGAGATTCGGCTCTACCGGTACATTTGTCTCCAGAACAATACGTGTCAGCCCTCTTAAATTCTGAATGCGGATTTTTTCTACCGCAGGCTGAGACGCAAATGTGGGGACACAAAAGCCAACAGTCAGAATCAAAGCAGACAATACAACGCGTAATACATATAACAGCGGACATTTTCCGCGCATAATACCCAACCCAATCTGATATCCGCCTCTCTTGCTGGAGGCTGAGCTAAGATTTATCCTAACATAAGACTTACATCCGGACATTCGTAAAAAATCATTTGGAACTTAACGAAGGCCGGTTTATCTTAATGGAACGTTAAAGGTTGTGATGCAGCTTGAATATTCGGTCGTATTATTTCAAATATTATGCGATACGTTACCCAATAGATGTTTTTGTCAGCCGGACCAAGGGGTCATGTGCTGATTAAGGGTGTCGGCAGGGAACTGCACATCCTTATTATTCCGGCAGGACGTGCCGTAAGTTATAACGGGTGCACCGGCACCCGTACCATGAACCGGGCGTTTAGCGCTCATTTGCGTGTTTCAAAACACGTTACAGGCGAAACAATGATCAAAGACGCCATAATATTGCTACCGGTTTGCTCCTCCGCCACGGCGCAGCAGCGGAAAACCGGCCATGCTATATGGCGTCATCGTGTCAGACAGCACGGCGCAGCGGCCATTGCCAGCGCGCGATCCTACTATTTCAGAAAGGCGGAGGCGCATAGAGCGTCACCGCGATCCGTCATCCAGAAAATTCCAATGGAAAACGGACCGCCCGGCGCTCTAGCGCCGTCCGAACAATACGAAGCATGGCTCAGAAAATGCTCATTGATGCCACTCATGCGGAAGAAACCCGCGTGGTGGTTGCGGACGGTACACGACTTGAGGAATTTGACTTCGAGTCGATCACAAAAAGGCAAATCGCAGGAAATATATATTTAGCGAAAGTCATGCGGGTTGAGCCTTCGTTACAGGCAGCCTTTGTGGATTATGGCGGAAACCGGCACGGGTTTCTCGCATTCAGCGAAATACATCCGGATTACTATCAAATTCCAAAGGCCGAGCGTGATTTGTTGATTGCATCAATGGCGCGGGAAACTGCCGAAAACGATGCGGATACGGGTTGCAAACAACGGGACAAAAAGCACCGCTCCCGTGACGCCAAAACAGATGCGAAAGATGACAACGGACGTCGGCGGGGATCCCGGCGGGGCGGGCGCCACAAAAGAAGCGGCCCTCGGGGTCGTGACGTCCGCCGTTCAAGAGACGGTTCGATAATTGAACGCGAATTCCGGATTTCTGGAGGAATGAAAGTCCGCTTGCTGCGCGAAGACGACGGCAGCGGGATTGAACAGGAATTTAAACTGTCAGATGGAATCCGCGTTCAACTGATGCAGGATCCGTCTGCCTTAGCGGCTCAAGGGGCTGCGGAAACAGCAAAACCTGCGAAGCGCAGAAAACAAAAATTCACCCTTTCCGATGGAACGCCGGTACAACTGCTTGCAGACACACCGGCTGGAGAAACCGGTAAATTCGTTGCCATGGCAACCGATCTTGATGACAAGCTGTCCGCCTCAGCCGAGGAAATCGCTGATATTCCTGATGAGGTCGGCGGTGATGATTCCCGCGATGATGTTATGTCCGTGCGCAAACCGCGCCTGCGCGATTATAAAATTCAGGACGTTATCAAGAAAAAACAAATCCTGCTCATTCAGGTTGTCAAAGAGGAACGCGGAAATAAGGGAGCAGCCGTTACGACATATATGTCGCTGGCAGGCCGGTACTGTGTTCTGATGCCTAACACGGCACGCGGCGGCGGTATTTCCCGTAAAATAACCCACCTTTCTGACCGTAAAAAACTCAAAGAGATTGCAAGCGGAATGGAAGTGCCGAAAGGCATGGGATTGATCATCCGCACCGCCGGGGCGCAACGTACTGAGACCGAAATCAAACGCGATTACGAATATCTGCTGCGGCAATGGGATGCCGTGCGCAACTTCACCATGCAATCCTATGCTCCGGCGCTGGTTTATGAAGAAGGCAATCTGATCAAGCGCTCGATACGCGATCTTTACACCAACGATATTGATGAAATTCTCGTAGAGGGAGAAGACGGGTACCGTGAGGCCCATGATTACATGCGGATGCTGATGCCCTCGCATGAGAAGAACGTAAAACATTACCGCGATCAGACACCGCTATTCGTACGCTATCAGATCGAAAATCAACTCGCAGGCATGTTCAATCCGATTGTGCAGCTGAAGTCAGGTGGTTACATTGTAATTGGTGTAACTGAAGCACTTGTCGCTATTGACGTGAACTCCGGCCGTTCAACACGTGCAGGGTCAATTGAGGATACTGCAGTTAATACCAACCTCGAAGCGGCGGATGAAGTGGCCCGTCAATTACGATTGCGCGACCTTGCCGGTCTTATTGTCATTGATTTCATTGATATGGACCGCTCCTCCAATAACCGTGCTGTTGAAAAGCGCATGAAAGAGCGTCTTGCGACGGATAGAGCCAGACTGCAAATCGGACGCATTTCCTCATTCGGCCTGATGGAAATGTCACGCCAAAGACTGCGCCCCGGCATGCTTGAAGCTACGACCACAGAATGCCCGCATTGTCATGGATCCGGTCTAGTCCGTTCGGATGAATCGCTGGCTCTGACAATTCTGCGCGATGTGGAGGAAGAAGGCGTAAAAGGCCGCTTTGCCGCAATTACCGCTAAAGCTCCAGTCAGCATTGCAAACTTCTTACTCAACCACAAACGCGACCGGATCGCGGGGATCGAAAACCGTTATAATATGCGGATTATGATCGAAGGTGATCCACACCTGATTCAGCCGAATTACACACTGGAAAAACTGAAAGAGGATGAAGCGCCGGCATCTCTGCGCCGTGCAGCGGCGCCTTCTGCGATTATTCAGGAAGCATCTTATTACAGTGATGACGAAAATCCGGGCACTCCGGATACAGCGACAGGCAACACACAATTTTATTCTGAAAATGACCACCGGAAACAGGAAGAAGAAAGACCGGAAGACAGGTCCCGCGGGCGTGGCAGACGCGGCGGCAGAAATCAGAAAAAATCAGCCGATACAGAGGCTCTACGCGTCATTAATTTGGATGAACATGATCAATCATCTGACGCTACACCCTTCAATTACGGTAGTAAGAAAGATATCGCCTCATCTGATAGCGGGCAGTCCTTTCGCAAGGGCCGGAAAGGTCAGCGCAACGACCGCAAACGGGCGGAACGCGGAAAACTCGGCAACCGTGAGATGGCAGAGGCCGCAGCGACTTCCATGCTTTCCGGACGTGATGCACTTGATGATGCTATGTCGGAACTTTTCATGATCTCATCTGCAGAAAATGAACGGCAGGATGAAAAGCAGCAAGCTTCCAAACAGAAAACAGAGCGTAAACGTAAAAGATCGAACTTAAAATCGCAAGCAGATGTAAATACCACGGAAAAGCAACATATTCCTTCTTCTGTGGAAACCAATGCTGATGCCTTCCGAGGGGATGCAGATGCAACCAATGGAAAAAATAATATATCCACTGAGAACCAAATTGCAGAAATTACTGTTGAACAGGGTCTGACAGCTACAGAAAAATCCGCCGGTACCGCTATTCAAAGCGAAGCGCCCGTCTCAGCAAAACCTTCGGCAACTCCGGATCCTTTATCAGTTAAAGCAGCACCAACCCCGCCACGTAATGAACCCAAAAAGCGCGGCTGGTGGTCACGAAAAAAAGCAACCTGACATCTTTTGATGTAAACACTCAGATGAAATGGCATCGCCCCGCATCACAGGGGCGATGCAAGAAAATGCAATTTTAAACGCCAATCATTTATCCCTGCTCAGAGAGCAGAGACCGGGATCTTAAATCTCGGTTTTTAAGTCAATGTGATGGCACGGATTGCCTGAAATTGATTTTCTCATGCAATTTTTTCTACTCACATAACAATTTGCTTGATAATGCGTTTACGTGTTCCAATTCTGGAATATCGATATTTCGAAATCTGGGAGGATATTATGACAAAGGAAAACAAGCCTGCGGCGTCCCGCCGGACTTTCCTGCGTGGCGGTGCCGCGACGATTGCTGCCGGTTCCGCTGCAGTAGCTATGCCGCATGTTGCACGTGCAAAAACCAAGACACTGAAAGTTCAGGCTGCCTGGGGTGGCGGTATCTTTCTTGAGAACGCCAAGGCTTATGTAGATCGCGTTCACGCCATGGCGGGCGATTCCCTGAAAATCGATCTTCTGCCGGTCAACTCGGTGGTCAAGACATCCCAGATGCAGGATGCAGTTCATCGCGGCGTGCTGGACGGTGCGCACTACGTACCCGCTTACTGGTACTCGAAATCAAAATCCGCATCTTTATTCGGCACCGGCCCGTGCTTCGGCTGGTCCTCGCAGGAAGTACTCGGCTGGCTGCACTACGGCGGCGGTCAGCAGCTGTTTGACGAACTGATGGGCGAGTTGGGCCTGAACGTCGTGTCGTTCTTCAACAGCCCGATGCCCGCACAGCCGATGGGCTGGTTCAAAGAGCAGATTAAAGATGCCTCTCAAATGGAGGGTCTGAAATACCGGACCGTTGGTCTGGCCGCAGATGTTCTGTTGGAAATGGGCATGTCGGTTGTTCAACTCCCGGGCGGTGAAATCCAGCCTGCGATGAAGTCCGGCCTGATCGACGCAGCGGAATTCAACAACCCGACCTCGGACCGCGATTTCGGTATGCAGGACGTGTCCAAGCACTACCACCTCGCCAGCTTCCACCAGTCGCAGGAATTTTTCGAAATCACCTTCAACAAGAAGATGTTCGACAGACTGCCAAGTGAACTTCAGGCGATTCTAAAGCACGCTTCCGAAGCCGAAAACTCCAACTTCTACTGGCACAACACCAAGCGGTATGCCGAGGACCTGGTGAAGCTTCAGGATCAGGGCGTCAATGTCTACCGGACACCTGACTCGGTCATGAAGAAACAGCTTGAGGCATGGGATATCGTGGTTGACCGCCTTTCCGAAGAAGATGCTTTCTTTGCGAAAGTCGTCGCATCCCAAAAGGCTTACGCTAAAGATGTGATGAATTACCTCAACCTGAACCAGCCGGATTATAAACTCGCTTATAATCACTATTTCGGCTGATACAAAGGCAGCCCTACTCCGTATCAATGATGCGGAGTAAACAGCTTTATCCGACAAAACAACAAAACCCGGTCGGTTTGTCCGATCGGGTTATTAAACGGATGATAGCTGACTTTTAAGCCTGTCACGATCGTGATATTTCAATCAACCGCTCCGGGGAGGCCGCGTTGGTAAAAATCATTCATTCCATTGAAAGCCTGAGCATATGGGTCGGTCGTGCCTTCGGCTGGTGCATCATGATCCTCACGCTTTCCGTCTCCTACGAAGTGTTTGTCCGCTATGTGCTGAACGCGCCTACTGTCTGGGCCTTTGACATGATGGTGCAGATGTACGGCGCTCTATTTCTGATGGCCGGTCCCTATGCGCTGGCACAGGATGCCCATGTACGCGGCGATGTGATTTACAGGCTGTTGCCGGTTCGCTGGCAAGCCCGTCTCGACTTTATTCTTTATATCATTTTCTTCTTCCCCGGAATGCTCGCCCTGTTCTGGTTCGGTGCGGAGATTGCCGCCGATTCCTGGCGTTATGAAGAGGTCAGCTGGAACAGCCCCGCGCGCATTCAGATTTACTTCTTCAAAACACTGATCCCGATCGCCGGTTTCCTTCTGATCCTGCAGGGCATTGCGGAATGCCTGCGCTGCTGGAAAGCCATGCGGGAGGGTGTCTGGCTGAACCGGCTGGAGGATGTGCGCGAAACCGAAGATCAACTCATGGAAATGGCTGAACAGAAAGAGCGGGGGCAAGCCTGATGACCAATCCTGAAGTCGCCATTGTCATGCTCTCGCTGTTCATCGTGCTGGTGTTGCTCGGGTTCCCCGTGGCCTTTACGTTGCTCGCGATGGGCGTCGCCTTCGGCTATTATGCATATTACGATCCCGATTATATCGAAACGTTCGGCGATCTTTTCGACAATCAGATTTTCTACCTCCTGAACCAGAACACCTATTCGGTGATGGAGAACGACACACTGGTTGCGATACCGCTGTTTCTGTTTATGGGCTATGTGGTCGAACGCGCCAGCATCGTGGACCGCCTGTTCAGCTCGCTCCAGCTTGCCGCGCGCAATCTGCCCGGGTCCATGGCGATTGCGGCGCTGATTACCTGTGCGGTCTTCTCGACCGCCTCGGGTATTGTCGGGGCCGTGGTTACGCTGATGGGCCTTCTCGCTTTTCCCGCCATGGCAAATGCTCAATATAATAAGTCTTTTGCCTCGGGCGTAATTTGCGCGGGCGGAACCCTCGGGATTCTGATCCCGCCCTCGATCATGCTGATCGTCTATGCCGCGATTGCGGAACTCTCGCCCCTGCGTCTTTATGCGGCGGCGGTGTTTCCGGGCCTGATGCTTGCAGGATGTTATATCCTCTATGTCATCGCCCGGGTGACGGTGAATCCGGCGATTGCGCCGAAGCCCGCTCCCGATCCCTCGATCTCACGCGGGTATATCTACTGGTCGCTGATCACCTCTTTCGTACCACTAGCCGTGCTGATCATGCTGGTCCTCGGCTCGATCCTCGGCGGTCTGGCCACCCCCGCAGAAGCTGCCGCCATGGGCGCGCTCGGCGGATTGATTCTCGCGATGCTCTACCGCTCGCTGACCTGGACCAAGGTAAAAGAATCCGTCTTCCTGACCGCCAAAGCCACCGCGATGGTCTGCTGGATGTTTGTCGGGTCATGGACTTTTGCTTCGGTGTTCTCATATCTCGGCGGGCACGACATTATTGAACACTGGTTCCTGTCGATGAACCTCTCGACAATCCAGTTTCTGATCTTGTGTCAGGTGATCATCTTCCTGCTCGGCTGGCCGCTGGAATGGTCGGAGATCCTGATTATCTTCGTGCCGATCTTTTTGCCGATGCTCGATACTTTCGGCGTAAACCCGTATTTCTTTGCGATGCTGGTGGCGCTAAACCTGCAAACCTCGTTCCTGACACCGCCGATGGCGATGTCAGCCTATTATCTGAAGGGAGTATTGAAAGACCAGATCGAGCTGATGCAAATCTTCAAAGGGATCATGCCGTATCTTGCCATCGTGATCTTCTGCATGGTCATGATGTATGTGTTCCCGGGCATTGCGCTGTGGTTGCCTGATTATCTCTTCGGCGAGTACGTCGCGTGACCCTTTGGGCACTTTCAGCGACGGATGCGGCGGCACAAATCCGCGAGGGCACGCTTTCCTCGGTTGATCTGACGAAAGCCTGCCTTGCGCGGATTGAGGAAACCGACCCGCAAATCGGCGCCTGGGCGTATCTGAACTCCGAACAGGCGCTAGAACAGGCCGAAGCCATGGATGCCCTCCGTAAACAGGGTAAGCCTCTCGGCGCGCTCCACGGCCTGCCCGTGGGGGTGAAGGATATTTTCGACACGGCGGAGATGCCGACCGCGCTCGGCTCTCCCGCACACACCGCGCGGCAACCGGCTTCGGACAGCGCGGCGGTGGAAAAACTGCGTGAAGCCGGTGCGGTCATTCTCGGCAAGACCGTCACCACCGCGCTCGCCTTTGTCAGTCCGTCCGCAACGAAGAACCCCCATAACCCGGATTATTCCCCCGGCGGTTCGTCCGCCGGCTCGGCAGCAGGGATCGCAGCGGGACACATGCCCCTTGCCATTGGCAGCCAGACCGGAGGGTCGGTCAACCGCCCCGCCTCTTACTCCGGTGTCTACGGGTTCAAACCGACACGGGGACAAATCTCGCGGCGCGGTGCCTTACAAACTTCGCAGACCCTCGATTGCGTCGGCGGTTTTGCCCGCACATTAGAGGATACCGCCCTGCTCACCGATGCCCTGACCGGATACGATGCGGCGGATCCGGCCAGCCATATGCGGCCCAAACCCCTTATCCTTGAGGGTTATCACAGCGAGCCGCCCGTAGACCCGGCGTTCATTTATCTCGACATTCCGGGCTTCAATCTGACCGGCGATATGAGCGCCGCGATGGAGGAGGTCTGCGACGCCTTGGGGCAACAGGTCGAGCGTTTTCCGGCACCGGACAGCTTTCAACACTACATTGCGGCTCAACTGACCATTCATACCTATGAGTTTATCCGTAATCTCGATGGTGATCCGGCCATAGCGCCGGAAAACACTGATGATGTGCTCAAACGCATGATAGCGCACGGGCAAGGGGTATCCGATGATGCCTATGGCGAAGCGGTTGTCCGTGTTGCCCAAGCGGAAAGCTATTTCGCAGAATTTTTCAACGATTACGACGCCATCCTCTGCCCCGCGTCGCAAGGTATCGCGCCGTTGCTGAGCGAAAACACCACCGGCGATGCGGTGTGCCAGAAAATCTGGACCCTTGCCGGATTGCCCACCTTAACCCTGCCGCTCTTCAGCGGTGAGAATAACATGCCCATGGGCCTGCAACTGGTCGGCGGACAGGAAGAAGATGCCCGTCTGTTCCGCACCGCCCGCTGGCTGGAAGCCGCCCTTTCCCCCGCCGATCCCGCATAAAGGAAGCCCTCATGTCCGGTAATGCTGACAAGAAAAAAGACACAACGAAAAAAATCACCGGCCTGATCGGGACCATCATTTTTGCCGTCTTTATCCTCGGGTTATCGCACAGCATCTCGACAGGGTTTGCCGGTTTCAACGGCGGACTGCCCTTTATGGTGATTGCCATCATCTGTATTCTGATGGCTTTTTACGATTACTGGGATGATTGTTTCCGGAAGAAATAAGAGAAAGCCGTGTTCATGACGGGAACAGAGGATTGGACCGGCCGTTTCGAGGGCCTTTCACCTCTGGAGGCCCCGCACCGGCGCATGTTGCTGGACCGCAGCCGGATCATCGCGGCGGATGAAGGCGCCTGCGTTTTCCATGCCGGAACCGCACCGGATACCATGCTGCTCCTGCTGGAGGGGAGTGTGAGGGTGCAGCAAACCTCCGGTGAAGGACACGAAATTGTCCTCTATCGTATTGAGCCGGGCCAGACCTGTATCCTGACCACCGCCTGCCTGCTTGCCGCTGATGACTATGCCGCCTCGGGCATCACGGAAACTCCGGTCAAAGCCGCCGCTATACCCAAGGCACTGTTTGATGACCTGATGGCACAATCCGAAGTTTTCCGCCGTTTTGTCTTTGCCGCGTTTTCAAAGCGGTTCGCCGACCTTTTCGCCACAATCGACGAAGTCGCGTTTCAGCGCCTCGATATGCGCCTCTCGGACCGGTTGATCCGGTTATCAGGCGGTGGTGAAACGGTGGCAGCAACCCATCAGAAGCTGTCCGTTGAACTGGGCACCGCACGCGAGGTAATCTCCCGCCAATTGCAGGAATTCCAGCGGCGGGGATGGATTGAACAATCGCGGGGCAATATCCGCCTTCTGGACAAACCCGCGATTGCACGTCTGGCGGATAAGGACAGGCAGCGCTAACCCTCCCACGCCACACCGGGACCGAGTTTATAGCCCCAGGGCAGACCGGCATTACGCCAACCGTTACGCGCACGTACCCCTTGCGCATCCTTGTCGCCCTCAAAGCCTTCTGTCAGGTTCCAGACATTAGTAAAACCGGCTTTGATCAGCCGCCGCGCCGCACTTGCCGAGCGGCTACCCGAACGGCAGGTGACAAAAAGCGGATCGGCTTTCGTCCGTCCCTTCTCCGACAAGAAAGCCTCAAAATCACGAAGCAAGTCCTTGTTTTCCTTCATCTTATACTGACCAGTCTTAGCGCTGACCTCGTGGGTTGCCGTGCGCAGCGGGATGATTTTGTCCAGACCGGTGGGATGCCC
>CALFWP010000090.1 GCA_937927905.1 uncultured Neomegalonema sp. | reverse complement strand
GTTTTTCAAGATTGTCATGCCGGCTTTGCTGATGCTTTTCGCATTATTCTATTTTTACTTTATCAACACAACTCCATTTGAACCTACGCGTCATGGGCTTTTCGCACTTGTAATCGGTGGTGCCGGTTACATGCTGCCCGGTATCTGGATTAAAAACATCACACAAAAGCGCCAGACCCTCATGCAGCGGGCCTTCCCGGATGCGCTGGATTTGATGGTGATTTGTGTTGAATCCGGAATGTCGGTCGAAAAGTCCTTCCAGTGGGTTTCCGAGGAGATTGCGGCACAAAGTAAAGACCTGGCGGAAGAAATCGCGCTGACCTGTGCAGAACTGTCTTATCTGGGCGATAGGTCAAAGGCTTATGAAAATCTTGCGATACGTACCGGTATGCCTCAGGTCAAAGCGCTGACCGGTACACTGGTCCAGGCCGAACGTTACGGTACACCGGTTGGTTCCGCGTTGCGCGTGTTGTCGGATGAAAGCCGCGATGAGCGTATGTCGGTTGCCGAGCGTAAAGCGGCGGCTCTGCCGGCTAAGCTGACGGTTCCGATGATCGTATTCTTCCTGCCGGTTCTGTTTATTGTGATTATCGGACCTGCGATCCTGCAGTTTCAGACGTAATGCGGGGCTGAATTATCCGGATGTCCCGGGTGATCATGGAGCTATGGGATTAAAAGTTGGACGGGGCGGCCTGAAGGGTGGTCCGGAATATTCCGGATCACCCTTTTGCTTTTTGTTTTGTGTGCCGTAGCGAGATTTTGTGTGTCATAGAGTATTGGCTTGTCAGCATAATTAAACTGGACTCACGAAATACCTTGCACCTTGTTCAAGCTTGTTCTTCACTGCGTGCAACTCCGGAGGCTTCTCCGGTGTCAGATAGGGAGAACAAAATGAAAAAACTGCTGCTTGGTGCTGCAGGCGCGATCGCGCTGATGGTATCCTCCAACGCCGCAACCGCTGCTGAAGAGCTGACCGTTGCTTACTTCCCGGAATGGCCTATGCCTTTCCAGTATGCCCAGAAAAACGGCTTCTATGACGAAGCGCTCGGCGTAAAGGTAAACTGGGTGTCTTTTGATGCGGGAACAGCAATGTCCGCAGCGATGGCATCGGGTGACGTACAAATCGCCGTATCGATGGGTGTAACACCTTTCCTGACAGCTGTATCTGCAGGTCAGGATCTTCAGGCTGTTGATGTGGCTGTCGGATATTCCGACAACGACAACTGTGTTGTTCGTGAAAGCCTCGAAATCGACGCGTCAAACGCAAAAGAACTCGAAGGCAAGCAGGTTGGTGTGCCTCTCGGAACCGCTGCACATACCGGTTTCCTCGCTCAGATGGAGCATTTCGGTGTAGACACCGCTACGATGCAAATTGTTGACATGGCTCCGGTTGACGGTGCTGCGGCTTTCGCAAGCGGCAACCTCGATATGGTTTGCGGCTGGGGCGGCCCTCTGCGCCGCATGAAAGAGCACGGCAACCCGCTTCTGACCGGTGCGGAAAAAGAATCCATTGTCGGCAAAGTCTATGACGTGACCGCTGTTGACGGTTCCTGGGCTGCTGAGAATGCTGACCTTGTCACACGCTTCCTGCACCTGACACATGACATGAACCGTCAGTATAACGAAGGACGCAAAGGTGACATGCTGCCGGATATCGCAACACAAGCCGGTATGGACCTTGATGGTGCGACAGCAACCGCTTCGACCTTTGTGTTCCCGACCGTTGCTGATCAGCTGAGCGACAACTGGCTCGGCGGCTTCATGGCGACAAACTTCAAGGAAGCCACAGACAAGCGTGCTGAAAGCGGCGAGATTACAGCCCTCGACTCTTACGAAGGCGCAATCAACGCAAGCTATCTTGAAGCTGCTTCACAGCTCTGATTTGACTTTCTGATCAGAAACCGTCCGGACTGTGTATCTGGGCGGTTTCTTTATTTTGACACTCCGGCGGTGTCAGCGTGAATTCCTTACTTTTAAACAGATTACAGGGGGCAACGGCTATGTCCGGCTTGCAGATCGATGATATTTCGATGCGCTTCGACTTGCCTAACGGCAGCCATGTGCAGGCTTTGAAAAACGTGTCGCTTGACTTGAAAAGCGGCGAGCTGATGTCCGTACTCGGGCCGTCCGGTTGCGGTAAGACGACATTGCTCAATATTGTTGCCGGCTTTCTGAGACAGACCTCCGGAAAAGTGGTTCTCAATGGCACCGAGGTGACAGGACCGGGACCGGAGCGCGGAATGGTCTTTCAGCAGGGCGCGTTGTTTGAATGGATGAGCGTCCGCAAAAACGTCTCCTTCGGCCCTGACATGAAGGGTATGCCGAAAAAAGAAAGCAATGAAATTGTCGAGCATTTGCTTGATGTGGTCGGCCTTCAGGACTTTAAGGATAAGGCGGTCTATGAATTGTCCGGCGGGATGCAACAGCGCGTGGCATTGGCCCGTTGTCTTGCCAATGATCCCGACGTGATCCTGATGGATGAGCCGCTGGGCGCGCTCGACGCCCTGACCCGTGAAAAGATGCAGGGGCTGGTTCTCAAGCTCTGGAAAGAAACCGGTAAGACCATCATTCTGATCACGCACTCGGTCGAAGAAGCCCTGCTGCTGGGCGAGCGCCTGCTGGTCATGGCTCCGCGCCCGGGCCGTATCCACAAAGAATACCGCCTGCCTTTTGCGGAGATGGGGGTCGGTGCCGACTTGCGCGAGGTCAAAAAACACGCGGATTATGCCAGTACCCGCGAGGAAATCCTCGCCATGATCTGGGATATGGAAGAGGAAATTATGGGCCGCACAGAGGAGTCCGCAGCATGATCATCCTCGGTATGTATATCCTGATCTTCCTGGCCGCCGCGTTGGTTTGGCAGATCATCGGCGGTCTTTTCACCCGCGAAGATCCGTTTACAAAACTCAAGACTGTGACCTTCGGCGATGAAAGCGCGATCAAGGCGAACCGCTTTGCCTCCGTGATTTCAGTGATTGCAATCTTTCTGATCTGGGCCTCATTCACCGGCTCCACACTTATCCCGAAAGCGCTGCACGTGCCCGGTCCCTATCAGGGCAATACGGAATTCACTTATGAGGCAACGGATGCGTCCGGCAATACCGACAGCGGCGTGATCAAGGCGCTGGTCCATCCGGTCGGGGCCGCCGTGACCAAGCCGGACCTGGACGAGGCCGCCAATACCGGTTTTGCGAAAGACTTTGCCGTCACGATCCCTGCTTACCGGGCCTCAACGATCGTGCGGACAAAATTGCTTGACGATAAAGACACGCAGAAGATCACCTCGATCAATGGTACGCCGATTGAACCGAACGGGGCCGTTGATATTGAAAACGGTCAGGTGCGGATGAACTCGAAGGGCAGTCTGACTTTTGAACCCGAACAGGGTATGCAGATGGCGGAACAGTTTCTGCCCTCCCCTGAGAAAACCGCAAACCGCTTTGTCAGTCTGATTACCCAAGGTTATCAGAATGTCACCCTGCCGGAGCATCTGGGCTGGTCGCTGT
>CALFWP010000089.1 GCA_937927905.1 uncultured Neomegalonema sp. | reverse complement strand
GATGGCGTCACCTTCAATTTGCTTAAGCACGCGAAACACAAGCAACGGCTGATGAAGCTCTCATAATGCCCCGTCCTGATCGGCCTGCCTGATCCTGGCGGTCATTATATCTTTGGCTTCAAGGGTTGCTTTTTTATCGAGAGCAACCTCGTCAATGTCCAACTGTTTTTCTCCATTAAGCCCATGTGCATTCGCAAAATGACCGAAAAGCCGACCGTACAGCCAACCGATCGCGGCCCCTTCGCGCATCATGTCTGTTGCCAGCGCAGCACCGGACCCCGGAGCCTTTTTGTTCAAATCGACTAATTTTTCCGCTACGGCAAAAAGGACTGCACCTTCTAAACCGGGATCGAATACAGGACGCGGCGATGTCCATTCATCCATCAGGTCCGCCAGTGCCAGAAAAGAATTTCGGATTATACCGTCATCACCGATTTCAAGCCTTGCGATGTACGTTGTGACAAAGCTTTCAAAAGAATCCTGACCGTATTCCCGCTCGCGCAATTTGAATTCGCGGAACTGCTTCACAACATCGTCTTTGCCTTTCGCAGCGGCATCGCTGATCGCTGAAAATTCGTCTTCGGACCAGATATCCTGCGCAGGAGCGAAGGCAAAATAATAGCGCCAATGCGACACACTCGCCACCCGGCGTTTTCTGTATGCCGCGTGCTGTTCCAACGAATGAACCTGTTGGAAAACCTGTTGTGCGGGGTCAGTGCTGCCATTAGAGTCCGAGAGGCCGGGCAACAGATCAAGCATTAAGGTCACAGCGGAATTAAAGTCATCAAACTCCTTGAGGAATGGAGCAAACTCTTCACCGAAATGTTTTTTCTCAGTCCCGGTCAGGTTTGCATTCCCTGTTGCAACACGGGAATACAGCGACAAATACCGCTCGACCAGATTATGCAGCTTCGGCTCAACGATCCGAATGATTTGAACCCAGCAAAAATCCGGAAAGTACACATTGTTCCGAATCTGCGGGAAAATGAAGGCCACCGCATTCAGCACCTTTTTAACGGCGCGCGGTGTGTGAAGTGCGCCTCCGGCCTTGCCAATGACGCTTGACAACTGTTCCGCATCGTCTTTGTTCAGTTCACTTCCGGTCGCTTTTTGGTATAGATCTTTCAAATCATCCAGTAACATCCGCCGCAGAACAAAGATTTCCGGCTCCGGAATGGCGACCGTCAGCTGTATAATTTTTTCAAGATATTCAAAGCCGTCATTTACACGCAGCGCGGTTTCCAGGGCTTTCGCAACAACCGCCCTGTCATAGCAGAGCAGGTACACGGTATTCGGCAAATCGCCCACCGATTTGACCAGCCGGATGACTTCCGCCAGTTCAGACGGTTCCAACCGGTCAAGATCATCCAGCACGACAAGAAAGCGAAGCCCGGACTCTCTGATGACATCGGCGACATCTTTTTTCATGTCGGCACTTGATTTATCGTTCTGTGAAGCCCCGAAGCCCGCCGCTAACCCGTCTCCCACTTTCTGACCCACTCTCAGGCCGGTTCCGGCAGTGCCTGTTGTCATTGCACCAACGATTGCCCCGGCAATCCCACCACCATGTTTGGCGGTTTTGGCCGCATAACCTAAAAAGGTGTTTCTCCAATAATCCGCCTTTAAATTCTGCGCTGCATCACCCTCCAATCCCTCAAAATGGCGACGCATTTCATTCAGCAATACAACACCCGGACTTTCCGTATCTCCCCCCAGCCACGGGGCAATGTGGATGGTTTTAATAGCTGTATTATCTTTGATATCAGCGTGACCACAAACGGCGTTCAACAAAGTGGTTTTACCCGACCCCCAACGGCCCTCGATCCCGATAACCGTGCTTTCACCGCGCAATAAAAGGTCCGCTATGCGGGGCACGAGGCTTTCCGCCATAGCTTTGAAACCAAGCCGGTCATGTTCAATCGGAACCGGTTTATCACTGATACTATGAGGCATAAAACCGCCCTCTCAATCGCCGAAATGATCCATCTGCGGTTTTTCCGTGATGCGCAACTGCTGTGCCGCGCCTGATAACAGCTCTGCGACCCGCTCCAGTTCTGAGGCGAATCCCTCGCGGTCATCGCTGAACTCAAAGCCCTGTAACTGATTGCCGAGGCTCTCGCGGCCCATCCAGGCGATGTGACGGGCATATTCGCTGACGGCAATCTGTTCGGGATCAACCAGCGACAGCTGATCATAGCGGGTATAATCGGGATAGCGCATATCGGCGGGAACATAACCGTTCACGAGGGTGATCCGCTCACCCGCCTCGCGCAGGCCCTTGGCGCGGTGCACCACCATATTGCCCTGTTGCAGCACGCCGTATCCTGCACCGGGCACCTTGGCCTGCATGATCTTCTCTGCGGGCAGGTCCTGTCCCGCTTCGCGCAAGGCACGCACCTCGTCCATGGTGCCGTTGAAATACTCGAACTCACCCCCCGCCAGCGCATTGGGGTCGGTGACAAACAGCACAAAATCCACCCGCAGGGTGTCCACATGCCACTTATCGACATTGCGACCCACCTCCAGCGGGTTGTAGTTCAGATGCCCCAACTGATGGGGCATGGTATGCGGGTGCATCGGCGCGCCGCACATGCCTGAAATCGCTTCGGTCAGCTCGGGCGCTGTACAAAAATCGCGCAGGAATTGCGACTGGTAGACGCCGCCGCGCACCATGCGCGGCACCCGCTCTCCGGCGGCACGGATATAGGGCATCAGGGCGCGGGCGACCTCCAACAGACAGGCTGCCCCTTCTTCGCTCAGGATGCGAAAGGCCGAGGTTATGCCCAGATCCGTCGGACAGGCGGCGACCGTCTCCGGCGGATAGCCCAGCGCATCGAGGCTGGTCACCTGTTCCGGCATCTCCAGCGCCAGATGCCGCGCCGCATCAAACACAGGTTCCTTTTCCAAACGAGGATATCCGTCGGGTTGAGGCACGGGAAAATCCAGAGCTCGGGCAATAGAGGGCATGATCGTTCTCCGCTTAAGGCCCGTTCACCGGAACAGCCGCAAGCACCTTTTGTCAATAAGCCGCTATACCTGTACGTTTCACGGCACCGGGGGCTTGCAATCAGGTTATGACCGCCGTATTTAAGGCGTGTGTGCCGCCTTAGCTCAGTTGGTTAGAGCACTGGTTTGGGGAACCAGGGGTCCTCCGTTCAAGCCGGAGAGGCGGTACCATTTTCCTTTTTGATAAATGCCGCCGCCGGAAATGTTTTGCGTTACCGGGCTTTTATCTGCCCGATGCAAAGGATGCAGGGTCCGCCATAGCACGCCCCGTTCAGTCCCGGGCCTTGGGGTTTAAAGCCCAGCGCGCCACGGCCTTATCATCGGTTTCGCGGGCATCAACCCAACGCTCTCCATCAGCTGTGCTTTCCTTTTTCCAGAAAGGCGCGTTTGTTTTCAGGAAATCCATCAGAAATTCAGCGGCTTCAAAGGCTGCAGCGCGATGACGCGAGGCAGTGGCCACAAAAACAATACGTGCCCCGGGTGCAAGCGGTCCGACACGGTGAATGATTGTAACCCCTTGCAGGGACCAACGTTCCAGGGCCTGTCGCTCGATCTTCTCCAGCGCTTTTTCGGTCATGCCAGGGTAGTGTTCGAGGGTCATTTCCGAAACATCACCGCCCCTGACCAGGCCGGTAAAACTGACCAAAGCGCCGATATCATCGCGACCGGCGGAGAGCGCCTCCAGCTCCGTTGTCGGATCGAAATCCTTTTCCTGAATACGAACAGACATTTATCCCCCCGTCACCGGAGGGAAAAGAGCAATTTCGCGCGCTCCCGCAATCGGCGCGTCAAAATCCGCCTGCTCCTGATCTATCGCAACACGGATGGCCACGGTTTCGGCAAAGGCCGCCTCGTAACGCGGGTCTTTCTGTTTCAGCCAGTCAATCAGGGATTCAACAGTATCAACCCCCTCCGGTGGCGTCACCTCTTCAGAGCCGGTCCCGATCCGCTCACGCAGCCAAGCGAAATAGAGCAGTTTCATCTGATGATCCCCTGTTGATTTGCACCCAGTTTAAAGCACGGGCCGGTAAAGGGAAATCATCTGCTTTGCATCCCCGTGCGCAATGATAAACTGTTCCCATGACAATAGATCCCATTGCCCTGACCGCCGCATTGATCCAATGCCCCTCTGTCACACCCGAAGATGGCGGAGCGATACCGCTGTTACAGCAAACCCTTGAAAAAAATGGATTTACCTGTAACAGGCCCGATCGTGGCGGCATTCTCAACCTTCACGCCCGTTATGGAACACAAGGACCGGTTTTCGGGTTTAACGGTCACACGGATGTGGTGCCGACAGGCGAGGGTTGGTTGGATGATCCGTTCTCAGGCACACTCCGCAACGGCAAAATCTGGGGACGCGGGGCGGCGGATATGAAATCGGGCGTGGCCGCATTTGTATCTGCGGCCTGTTCTTTTGTTCAGGAAAACCCTGATTTCCCGGGCTCAATCGCCATTATGATCACAGGCGATGAGGAGGCAGATGCAACAGATGGAACGGTCGCGATTCTCGACTGGATGCGCGCCGCGGGCGAATCGGTCGATGCCTGCCTTGTCGGAGAACCGACCTGTCCCGAACGCATGGGCGATATGATGAAAATCGGACGGCGGGGGTCTGTCACCGCCTATTTCACCGCTCAGGGCGTCCAGGGACACAGCGCATACCCGCACCGTGCGAAAAATCCTTTGCCGCCGCTGATTACACTGCTGAACCGGCTTGCATCATGGAAGCTTGATAACGGCACAACCCATTTCGACCCGTCAACACTGGCTATAACAACCGTGGATGTAGGCAACACAGCAACCAATGTCATTCCGGAAACAGCACAAGCAACCGTAAACATACGTTTCAATGACACTCATTCCGGCGCATCGCTGATCGCGATCATGCAGAAATGGATGGAAGAGGCTGCAAAGGGAACCGGCATCACACTCTCCATGAAAGTAAAAATCAGCGGCGAGAGTTTCATCACCGAACCCGGACCGCTCAGCACTGTTGTGTCAGAGGCGGTTCATGCCGAAACCGGGATCATACCGGATCTATCGACCACCGGCGGCACCTCGGATGCCCGGTTTATATGCAACCTGTGCCCTGTCGTCGAATTCGGCCTGGTCGGGAAAACGCTGCATAAAATAGATGAGCATGTTGAAACCGCCGATATCGAAACGCTGACGCGCATATACCGGCGGATCATTGAAACCTGGTTCCGCAGATATGAAAACTGCGCTCAGGCGTAGGGCTAACAATCAGTCCCGCAGCAGCTCGTTGATAGACGTTTTAGAGCGGGTGCGTTCATCCACGCGCTTTACAATCACAGCACAATAAAGGCTCGGACCGTAATTTTCTCCCGGCAGGTTCGCCCCGGGCAAAGATCCCGATACCACCACAGAATACGGCGGCACTTCACCCATGAAGATTTCACCCGTGGCACGGTCTACGATTTTGGTGGACTGGCCGATAAAGACCCCCATGCCGATTACGCTGCCCTCGCGGACAATGCAGCCCTCGACAACTTCCGAACGGGCACCAATAAAACAGTTATCCTCGATAATCACCGGACCGGCCTGAAGCGGTTCCAGCACACCGCCGATGCCCGCACCACCGGAAATATGAACGTTTTTACCGATCTGGGCACAAGATCCGACCGTTGCCCAGGTATCAACCATCGTGCCGCTGTCAACAAAGGCACCTAAGTTTACAAAGCTTGGCATTAGGACAACATTAGGTGCGATATGGGCGCTGCGCCGCACAACACAATTCGGAACGGCGCGAAATCCTGCCGCCGAAAACTCCGCATCTCCCCAGCCGTCAAACTTTGACGGTACTTTATCCCACCAGGCCGACCCGCCGGGGCCACCGCTGATTGTGGTCATATCATTGAGACGGAAGGACAAAAGCACTGCCATCTTTGCCCATTGATTGACAGTCCAATCTCCATCGGCACCCTTTTCGGCAACGCGCAAAGCGCCGCTATCCAGCAGATTCAGCGTCTCTTCAACCGCATCGCGGATTTCACCTTTTGTGTCGGCATTCACGCCGTCGCGGGCTTCAAAAGCCGCCTCGATCACCGTTTGCAGCTGTGCGCGGTCCATGGGAATCTCTCCGGTCTAACTATAATTTGCGAACACCTAACCGACCCGCCGTCAAAAGAAAATCTTTCGATTCACCATCTAGCATGCGAAACGCTGTGACAAATTCCGGAAGGTTGAATGATGAAGAAAAAACAATCACCGCTGAAGCATGTGGAAGAAGACCTCGAACGCTTCGGCGATATTCCGCAGACACCGCAATCGGAATCGCCCACCTACAGGCTGGCTGTGGCGGATCAGGACTTTCTGTTGCGTGAAGAGTTGCGTCCGATCCGGTTACAGCTGGAATTACTCAAACCCGAAATGATTCTGACGGAACACGGGATTGATTCCACCGTGGTACTGTTCGGCGGTGCGCGCCTGCCGGAACCGGGCGGCGACCCCTGGGCGGCCAAAAATGAGGTTCAGGCCAAAAACCTCCGGGAAAATTCCAAATACTACGAACAGGCCCGCCTGTTTGCGCGGCGGGTCAGTCAGCACTCCCTGCAACATGACAACAAGGAATACGTTGTTGTTACCGGCGGCGGGCCGGGCGTTATGGAGGCAGGCAACAAAGGTGCAAGTGAGGTGGGCGCGAAATCCATCGGCCTGAACATTGTGTTGCGCCAGGAGCCTCTGCCGAACAGCTATACCACGCCGGAGCTGTGTTTTAATTTTCATTATTTTGCGATCCGCAAAATGCATTTCCTGCTCAGGGCAAAAGCAATCGCTGTTTTCCCGGGCGGTTTCGGCACAATGGACGAATTATTTGAAACCCTGACACTGATCCAGACAGACCGGATGGAACCGGTACCCGTGATCCTGTTCGGCGAAGCATTCTGGCGGCGGGTGATCAATTTCGAAGCCCTGGCCGAAGAGGGAACAATCGGTCCGGATGATACGGATCTGTTCTCTTTTGTGGATACGGCAGAGGACGGTTGGGCTGTGATTGCGCGCTATTACGGGCTGGACACATAAAGCATAGAGGCAGGATTATGTCTCCCCGCAGATTCCATCGACCCAGCGGGGAACAATCTCGCTCGCGGGTCCGTAACACCCGTCATCGAATAGAAAGGCATTATCGGACGGCTCCATATTAGGGCCTGTTGACAGTCAGGATTCCCAAAGCGGTGATTTTCTGATTCATCCTCCTGAACAGGGAGTGAAT
>CALFWP010000088.1 GCA_937927905.1 uncultured Neomegalonema sp. | reverse complement strand
TATCCGGACGGGTCTTGGCCCGATCCCGGTGAGCAAACCACGCCTGCGCGACCGTGGTGGTGCAGAAGGCGGGGAGCGGATACAGTTTACCTCGAAGATTCTGCCGGGCGGATTCATGAGCGAAGTGCAACGTAAGCATTGAAGCTGATATCGATGTGTTTTCCAAGCTCAGAAAGGAAAGCTTCGATGGGTGATCTAAAGCCGAGGCATTTTCGTGGTGTCGTATTGATGGTCATAGCAATTTCCTGAATATCTTGCTCGGTCATGACGTCGAGGTCTGTACTGCGGGGAATCCATCGCCTGAGGCGTCCGTTAGTATTTTCTACCCCGCCCTTTTGCCACGATGCATAGGCGTCGCAGAAGTAGGTTGTTTCCGAGAGCAGGTCTTGCAGGAGAGCGTGCTGCGCGAACTCCCCGCCATTGTCGAAAGTTGCGGAGCGTCGCATATCGGGGCTGAGACGTTGGAACACAGCCATAATAGCCGAAACGGTCTCGGCGGCTGTCTTACCCATGAGGCGGGTGATAAAGGTGATCTCGGTCTTGCGCTCATACAGCACGAGGACGGGACGGGATTTTTTACAGATGATCAGGTCATTCGTCGTGGAAACGCGCCACTGGCGCCTTTCCTGTACTCCTCATTCCCAATGTCCTGCCTCTGCTCTGGCGTTTGCAGCCTCGGAACGCTGGGAGATGTGGGTTTTGTCGGTGATACGATCCTTTGCCCATCGTCGCTTCATGGGGCGACGTGTTGCACGGCGGCGGGGCAGATAACGCCAGAGTTTGTCAGCCTTGCGGGCTTTTGAATAGATCCAAGCATAGATCGTCTCGAAGCTGATGGCCTGCAAACCGCGCTCAATGCCTCGCTTCAAACGTTCGGCGATCTGCTCGGGCGTCCAGCCTTCAATGAGGCGGTCGGTGACATAGGTCCATAGCCTCGCATCCTGCTCCAGCCGCGCCGGTCTCTGGCGGCGAAAGAGATACGATCCATCAGCATAGCTGGGGCGATAGCTCCCACTGTCTTGAGAATTGCGACGCAACTCCCGACTGATCGTTGAAGGGGCGCGTCCAATCGCTTCCGCTATCGATTTCTGGCTGAGACCCTCGCTCTTCAATTGAGCAATCTGGTCCCTTTCATCGGAACCAAGGTGACTATATCCTGACATCGCAACACCGAATTTTGTTTCACAACAGACGGATATCAAATTCCGTCTCGGTGGTGCACTTCACGTCTGAAATCACGCTGAGGGCAATTTTTCAAAATAAATCCAATATTTATAAAATATTTAACATGATTTTTTATTTTAATTCATTATATGTAACAATATAAATTTCCAATACGATTTATAAAAAATTATTTTTAGTTAAAATTAATTAATTCTTAAATTAATATTTCCTATATATCGAACAATTTTATTTTTGCGGTCCGCAACAGATTATTTGCAATTTGCGATTATTACAGACGCTGTAAATATTTCTGGTAGATCCCGGTCACGTTTACAGTCGCCAACGGATTTCGGAACAGAATTTCATGACATGCGCCATAACCGGATTCATGATGGACTTTGCAGGTTATCAGCTGTGCCGAGCAGAGATGTGAGTGTGGTATGAAGGCACTTCCACTCGGTTTCGGGCTGATTATTGCGGCGCTTGTCAGTCTTACGATTGTCGGGCTCGCCGTGATCCGTGCCGACATTGCGGCATTGCAGGAAGTCTCCAAAGAGAATGTTTTCCGCCCGGCGATACAGATTGAACGGGAGTTTCATGCGCTACAGACAGCCGCATCGGATTATGCGCTTCAATCTGACGGTGACGGGTTAGCGGTCCAGCGTCGTTATGATGATGTTCTGCAAAGTCTGATATTTCTTAAAACTGCAGGTCCGGTTTCAGGAGGGATCACACATCAGACAGTTCACAAGGCAGTTGATCGGCTGCTGACACAGCTGCAAGCTCTGAATCTGGTGTCCGGTAGATCAGATGATCATCCCCTTACCGCAGAACAGAATGTACAACGCCTGGAACAGCTTTCCGGAAATGTGCGCGAGATCACCGCCGCGGTGATAAATGCCGATGAAGCGCGGTTTTCCACGATCCGCGATGAAATGCGCAGTGGGCTGATTTTAACAGCCACAGGCGTTATTTTATCCATGCTACTGTCTGCAGGCGCTGTTTTTATATTCCATAGGCATGCGCGGCAAAGCGAAATGCTTGCCCGTAAAGCGGAAGAAGCGGGCGTTGGGAAAGCACGCTTTTTTTCTATGATCAGCCATGAGTTGAGAACGCCGCTGAACGGACTGCTCGGGGCGCTTAATTTAATGCGTGATCCGCCATCGGTTCCGGAACGGAACAGACTTCTTGATGAGGCAACCGGATCAGCACAAAGGCTGTCCGCTGTCCTGACCGATGCGCTGACGCTGGGTGCGGATGAACATGGAAGCGGCGTACAAACGGTTTTCAGCCCGCTGGATATTGCCGCCGCTCAAAAATCTCTGTTGGCGCATGAGCTGAAGCTTACCGGAGCAAGCCTGTCTGTCGAGATGGAGAAAATTCCTGTCTATGCCAGGGGGGACCTTGCCGCACTGAACAATGCTGCTGTTCATCTCATCCGATGCCTTTTGCAACGCGGTTCCGTAAGATCGGTGGCGCTGCGTATCGCGTTTACATCCGATACCGTGCATCTGATCATTTCATGCGATGCTGAAAGTGCCTCGGATGTATTCGGTGAAACGCTTGCACAGGGTTTGTTGCAGATTATCGGCGGATCACTGGAGCGGCTTACTGATGGCTGGTGCCTGTCAATGCCGGTCTCCCGTATTACACCGACCGCACGGCTTTATCTGAATTCCGTCTCTATGGCCGGACTTTACGAAAAATTGCTGAAAGCGCACGGGATCGAAATCGTCCTATCCGATGATGATGTGTTTGATATTGCGCTGACAGACCCGGTTCTGAATACGTCAATGCGTCGCAATCTGCGAGAAAAACACCCCAACAGCCGGATTATCTCATGTGGGCCGGCAGCACCGGAAGCGGGGTTTGATGCGGTAATCAACAGTCCATGTGACATCGGAATTCTTGTCGCCAGCGCTTTGTCAAATCCGCCTTTGGCCGCCTGAAAAGAGATTATTCATGAATCTGTCCGCTCTTGATGCCATTTGTCATACAGCCCTCGATGCGGTTGTTGCGGTCAATCATTATGGCCTGATCGTCGGCTTTAACGGAGAAGCTGAGCAATTATTCGGATATCCGGCCACTTATGCCATAGGCAAACCGATGGCTGATCTGATTGTACCTGAACGGTATCGCGCGGCGCATAATGCGGGTATGGAGCGCTTTCTCCAAAGTGGAGAGCCGAAGCTGATCGGTGGAAAAGTCGAGATTGAGGCACTGCACAGCAGTGGAATTGAAATCCCGGTAGAGCTGGGCCTGTCTATCCTGCAGATCGGGGATGATACAGTCTTCTTGTCTTTTTTGCGTGATCTGCGTGAACGTCGTCAGCGTGAAGCAGATATTCAAACGGCCAGGGATAAGGCAGAACAGGCAAATGCCGCCAAATCATTTGTCGTGTCGATGGTTGCTCATGATATGCGCAATGCGCTGGGCGGCGTTATCGGGAACCTGGCACTTTTGGACCGGTACCGTCTGACCCGTGAAGAGCAGGAGATCATTAACGGGATTGAGGATGGCGCGCGCGCGTTAAAACGTCTGTTGAGTGATACACTTGACCTTGCGCGTCTCGAGGCCGGTGAAATTGAAATTTCTCCTGCATCGGTTGCGGTTGAAGACTTTGTTACTGAACTGTCCCAGGTGTGGGAGACACGGCTTGCGGAAGCGCAGGTAAAAATGTCGGTTACAATTGCAAAAGAAGCACCGCAGTCTGTTTATCTGGACCGGCACAGGTTGCGACAGGTTGTGTCAAACCTGATTTCGAATGCGACCAAATATGCCGCCGGTTCTTCGTTGGCGCTGAGCATAGAACCCTGTGGCGTTGAGGGGATGCGGATTACGGTTTCCGATAATGGACCGGGCTTTAGCGAGGCGGCTTTGAAAACCGCGTTTGAGCCGTTTCTGCGTCCGACGGGTCAGTGCTCGGACGGGTCCGGACTAGGCCTCTCGATCGTAAAGACCATCACAGAAGCTATGAACGGACGGATTACGCTTGATACTGCGGCGGGCGCGGGATCACGTGTTGTACTAGAATTTGACGAGTGCCGCCTCGAGCAGACATCGGGCAATATGACTGCCGCACCCGATCTGAAGGCGCTTGCCGTCCTGCTGGTTGAGGATAATGCGACAAACCGGCTTGTTGCGGCGAAGATGCTGGAAAAAATCGGCTGTGATGTGACGTTGTGCGAAGACGGACTGTCCGGAGCGGAGACTGCCGAGAGCATCGGCTTTGATGTGATCTTTATGGATATCGATTTACCGAAACTGAACGGTAAGGACGCCATCCGCCGCATCCGGACCGGCGACGGGCCGAATGCGGTGACACCCGTAGTGGCTTTTACCGCCTTTGCCATCCGCTCACAACGGGAGGATATTCTCGCTGCAGGTGCAAGTACCATTCTGACGAAACCGGTATCGGGGCCGGAAGATTTTTCCAAAACCCTGACACAGGTGCTGGGTCAGCGGAGACAGACAACAGAGGCCGGCGGCCCTGCGCATACTGTTCTTATGGACACATCGAGGCTGATGTCTTTACGTGATACGCTGGGCGTAGAGGATTTTACGGTTTTATCCGCCGAATTCCGCAAGGATATGAGCGATATTCTCCTTCAATTGACAGATACGGACCGCGATCATGTGAGCTTGCGTAAGGCCAGTCATATCGCGATCAGTCTGATGGGCACGCTTGGTGCGGGCCGGGCACAACTGGCGGCAGAGCGTTTGCACGCAATGACTGAGGATGGCACGGCGGATGAGCTGGAAGCCTGCCGTCATGTCTTCGAAGCCGTGTTGCGTGAAACACTGACCGCTCTCAACAGCTTTCTGGAGGCGTCTTAATGCCCGGTTTCAACGCGCTTCTGGTTGAAGACACCCCGTCCATGGCGATGCTGTACCGCAAGCTTCTGGAACGGGATGGGTTTTCCGTGGTTGCTGCAGGCACCGCTGAAGCGGGACGGGCCGCAATCGAGTCCGGTGAATATGATGTCCTTCTGCTGGATCTGACATTGCCTGATGGCAGCGGCCTTGATTTGCTGGAGCTATCCGGACGGGTCGCGCCGGATACACCTGCTGTGGTGATTACAGCCGACGGATCCATCAACAGTGCGGTTGAAGCGATGCGTCTTGGTGCCTTTGACTTTATGGTCAAACCGTTTTCGGAAACCGCTTTTGTATCTGCCGCCCGCAATGCGGCCCAGACCCGTAAGAAAAAGGAACCATCCAAAGAACAGGCAAAACCGGAAACCGTAACCGGGTTTCAGGGGTTTGTCGGTACAGGCGCGGAGATGAATACGGTCTATGAGCGGATCAGGCGGCTTGGCAGTTCGACGGCCACTGTGTTTATCACCGGTGAAAGCGGGACCGGTAAGGAAGTCTGTGCCCAGGCGATCCACTCGGTAAGTAACCGTGCGAATAAGCCTTTTATTGCCTTGAATTGCGGGGCAATCCCGTCGGAACTGATGGAATCCGAGGTGTTCGGCCATCTCAAAGGGTCCTTTACCGGTGCGATTGCGGATAAATCCGGTGCAGCGCGCGCGGCAAATGGCGGGACGCTGTTCCTGGATGAAATCTGTGAGATGGATTTGAACCTGCAGACAAAATTGTTGCGGTTTCTTCAGACATCAAGCGTAACGCCGGTCGGGGCAACCAGACCTGTGCCGGTGGATGTGCGTATTGTGTGTGCGACGAACAGAGATCCGGTTGCCGAGGTCCGCGCGGGGCGGTTTCGTGAGGATTTATTCTTCCGGCTTCATGTGGTTCCGGTACACTTGCCACCTCTGAGGGAACGCGGAGCGGATATTATGCTCCTGGCCCGTCATTTTTTGAAAACATTCGCAAAGAATGAAGGAAAGGCCCTACGGGATTTTGACACTGTAGCGACTGCGCGCCTGCTGGAAATGCGCTGGCCGGGTAATGTTCGGCAGCTTGAAAATCTGATCCGGATGATTGCTGCGGTTTATGACGGTGACCTTGTGACACATCACATGTTTCCGCCGGAGATTGAAACGGGACCTGCGGCGACCGCTTTTGCGGTACCTGCCGAAACCGCGTCACAGGAGGGGAATACAGTAGCGGCCTCTACACTTGAGGGTCGCGTTTCGATGCTGATCGGTGAAGAACTTGCCATCGTCGAGCGGATCCTGATTGAAGCAACCATAGAGTCATGCGGTGGCAGTATACCCAAGGCAGCGCGTATTCTGAATGTCAGCCCATCAACCATTTACCGTAAAAAGGACAATTGGACACGAAACGATAAAATTGCGTAATGCGAATTCCCGTCCGTTTTGCATTTGCATGATGCAAAATATCAGCGTTTATTGAAAGTTAAATCTTTTAAATTCAATGCATTAAACTTTGGTTCGCGCATTGCGAAGCTACCGGAAAGTATCCCTGCCGGAGCCAGCCATGCCCACTCTGATTTTGCTTGTTTTTAGTGTCGCGGTTTTGTCTCTCGCACCGCAGAGCATTGCGGTCATCACAATGCCGGACTGGTTTGCCCATGCTGTTGCCTATGGCGCATTAACGGCTTTTGCGCGGCTTAACTGGCCGGGCCAAGGCATTCGGATCGCGGTTTGCGTTTTTTTGCTGAGTTTTATCATCGAGATTTCCCAGAGTCTGACTCCTGACCGTTCGGTTTCCGTTGATGATCTGATTGCTAATATGGCCGGAATTATGATCGTAACGCTTTGGCGTGCGGTTTGTCCTGTGGTTTGCGTCTGTGCCGCCTTTGCAGTGGCAGGCTGTGCCGCATTTCCGGTTCCGGATAATATAGATGCTGTGCGTGCGGGTGACGGTTATCAGCGTACCCAGAGGGATATCAACGACACGGACGGCGCGCCGGAGCGTCATATGGAGCGTACGTATAACGAACTGATCCAGTGCCGCCCACATGTGAAGTACCGCGATTATCCTTTGCTGCCGCGTCAGAAACATCACGGCGTTCTCGGTGCCGGCGATCTGATCCGGATTGAAATCGGTGAGGAAGAACTGATCAGCGGGTCTTATGAAATTGAGACGGATGGTGCGCTGCACTTGCCGCATCTTTCACCGGTGCACGCCGACGGTTTGTCCACCGAAGCGCTGACACATGCCCTGAGAGATGCCTTTGTTGCGGAGGGTCTGTTTCGCGCACCTGTGCCGTCAATCAGTATTAAAATTCTGGAGCGCTCTGCAATCCGTGTTCATGTGTCCGGTGCCGTGTTCGAGCCGGGAACCGTTGATGTGGCGGCGCGTACCGCCGAAGACCGTGATCCTATCCGTCAGGATGCGGCGGGGGACCCTGTGCGTGGCTTTGGCCTGACGGCGGCTTTGAGGGGCACCGCAGGTCTGAGGCCCGATGCCGAGCTTGAAAACATCCTGGTCAAACGCAATGGCAAGGTCTGGCGGGTTAATATGGTCGGAGCCATGAGAAATTATTCCTTTCATGATCCGGTTCTTCATCGTGGTGATGAAGTGCATGTCCCTTCTCTGGGGTGTTTTCAGCCCGGTCTCGCGCGGCCGACGGTTGCAACGCGTAAAGGTATTAAAATCCACCTCTCAAACCTGACAATCCCCGCTTTCAGTAACTCGCAATCCGCTATTGATCCGGATGTACGTGAGGTCCGCTATGGTACACGGCTCTTACAGGCTCTGGTGCGGATGAACTGTGTCGGCGGAACCCATGCGACCAATGCTTCGCGCTTTGCGATCCTGATTTCAAAGAATCCGGTGACCGGTGAGACCGAAGTGATTGAACGGCCGATGGAGGATCTTGTCCGCCGCAGTGACCGGGACTCCCATGATCCGATACTGATGCCCGGCGACGCCATTGCCTGTTATGACAGTAAAGTCACAAATCTGCGGGATGCCTCACGCAGCTTTATCGATATCTTTTCGCCGATCCCGTTCTCGCGGGGTCTGTAAATGTGGATTTTCAGAAACTGGTCGGCCTGGCGTCACATCCGTTATGTCCTGGTGACAGCAGCGGCTGTCGCTCCGATCTGGTTTATGGCGATTTCCTATATTATGTTTTCGACGCCCAAATTCGAGGCGGCGATGACATTAATCCTGCCGGGTGAAGGTCCGACTGCTTCACTGACACTGGATGAGGTCGGGCAGGCTTCGACCCACTCATCCTCCCCATGGTCGAGCAGCCGTCTCAGCCCGGTGGAAAGCTATCGCAAGCTGATGATGACCGACGCCGTACGCAGCCGTGCCGCCGAAACACGGGGACTGGAAAAAGACGAATTTCCGAAACCGAAAATCAAACTCGTCGATCAGACAAATCTGATGATGATAAAGTTGCGGGGGTTGTCGAAAGAAGGCGCGGAAGGCAATGCAACCGCGTTTCTGAATGCGTTCAACACAGAACTGACCAATCTGCGTAAGGATTACCTGAACCGCCGCGAAACGGCCAACCGTGAAGCCATACAGGAATACAAAGATGCTGTAACAGCGGCTCAACAGGCCATTCTGGATTACAAATTGAAGAGCGGTCTGGCTTCTCCGGAAGTGTATGGTGAAACCCTGACGATGATCAGCGGTATTGAGGCCCGTATCCGTGATATTGATGCGCAAGTGGGGCGCATTTCCGGTGAAGTGATCAGCCTTGAAACTGCTTTGGGGACAACGGCGGACCGGGCCGCATCCGCATTGAAGCTTCGCGCCGATCCGGTATTTCAAGCAATGCTGGATGATATCGCATTGCTCAAAATTGAGCATAGTAAAGCAAAGGCACGATTTGGAGAACGCCATCCCGATTTTCTGGCGATTGCCGGGAAATTCCGTGCAGCGGTTACAACGATGCGCAACAGGGGACGTGCCCTCACGGGTATGAGTCCTGATATTTTCGGTACCGCTGATCTCGCAGCACGCGGTAGCCGTGAAAAAATGCTCTCCGATCTGGTTGAAGCCGATGCGGAACGCAGCGGCCTTTTGGCTGAAAAAGCCGAGCTTGATCAGCAGATAACGGATGCCCGCGCGGATATCTCGAGACTGGCAACCTCATCCGCTGAACTCGATAGCCTGATGCGTGATCATCAGGTAGCCGAGGCTGTCTTTGCGTCGGCGCTGGCACGGGCGGATACCACAAAGACGGATCTGTTCGGGTCCTATCCGCTGGCACAGGTTGTGGAATACCCCCTTGCATCCGATGATCCCGTGACGCCTAATGAAAAGATCGGGTTGATTGCGGCGATCGGCGGGACGATCTTTGTTGTCATCGGTCTTGCTCTGGCATGGTTGCGCCGACCCATTCTGAGCGCTGTTGCCCGCATGTTTGCCCACCCCGCCGCCTCCAAGAAAAACGGAGCGGCAGAACAGAAAAGCAAACCGCGTAAATCAGCCAAAATTGTTCAGGTACAGCGCAAAGCTCCTCCGGCCGGAAAGAAGCCGACGGTTGTGCTTGAGCCTTCAGCACCGGTGGCAAAGTCCCTCGACGATGAACCACTGATCGAAATCCCCAATCAGATACCCCGCCATATGCAATACGCCTTTTCTTATGAGGAAAGGAAACAGTCGTGACACCGCCGGAACGTATTCTTTACCGCACGTTGATTTTCACTTGGCCGCTTTACGGCATCGGAGCGCTGTATGTTGTCGGTCCTGTTCTGGGATGGAGTGTTGCCGGTCTTGCCGTCGTATCCCTGTTCCTAGGACCAATGATGAAACCTGAATGGGAAAGCGCGGCTCCGACGCCGATCTTTTATGTCTGGTTTTTGTCGATGCTGGGTATGTTGGTTGTTCTGTGGATCGGTCATTTCAACTATGACATCAGCACCGGCGGAACGATTAAATCCACCATCGGCTGGGCCAAAGGCTGGGCGCTGTTTTTCATTTTTATCTTTATCGGCGCAGTATTCCGTATCCGCCCTGAGATCATGTGCCGGGGACAGTGTATCATTGCGCTGCATACGCTGATCCTGCTGCCGCTGTTTATTATGGCACCGAAGATCGGATTGCCGGATAAGTTATTCGTATCCCCGTTCAGAGTGGTGGGCGGGCCGGGGCCGGAATATTTTTCGGTTTATCTGTATACGATTGACCCCTCCAACGGTGCGTCAAGGTGGCAGTTTTATACTCCTTGGTCACCCTTTGCGGCGCTGGTCGGTGTGATGATGGTGGTTTGCGCTCTTGAGGAGAAAAACAAATTTTGGCGGCGGTGCGGGGTTATCGGCGGGGTGGCCTTTGTGCTGATGACAAAATCGCGCATGGGTCTGATGGGCCTGGTAATCTGTACGCTTTCGCCGCGATTGCTGCCGCTGATTGTCAAAAGCTGGGTCTGGTTTGTTCTGGCGGCGTTCGCGGCATTGATGGCGGTGATCGGGGATCAGGTTTTGACCGGTCTTCTTGATGCCAAGGATGCCTTCCGCTCGGCCCGTGCGGATTCAACGCGGGTGCGGGATGCCCTGCAAAGCATTGCCGGTGAAAGATGGCGGACCGAGGCCCCCTGGTTCGGACATGCAACCGTGGAACCCGGCGCGCATGTCACCGAATACATGCTGATCGGCACGCACCACACCTGGTACGGATTGTTGTTTGTCAAAGGGGCCGTTGGCGCGGCATTTTTTGCGATACCGATGATTTGGACCCTTTTTTCGATGATGAAACTGACGCTACAGCGTGAAGAGGCCCGTCTCGGCCTTGGTCTGATCCTCAGTTTGCTGTTGTTTTCATTCGGCGAGAATATGGAAGTGCAGATTTATATCCTCTGGCCCGCCTTTGTGATTATCGGCAGTCTGGCGCAAAGGGCATTGAGCGAACAGCGGCTGAGGCACCGCGATGGTGCGCACGCGGCACATCCGCAAGTTCCGGCATAAAAAACCCCGGCATAAGCGCCGGGGTGTAGAGGGTGCAGAGGAAAGCTGAACAAGTTATTTTTAGTTACCGGACGGAATCGGCTGTGTTCTCAGAAAACGGTATTTGGAATGCTTATTTCTCTTGAACGCCTTTTTATGTTTCGCGGCACCGTGATGCTTTTTCGCGCCCCGTTGTGTGAATGTTGTCGCGCGGCTGGTGAAGGTTTTACCGGAAGCCGTATGCGGCTTGTTCAAAGCCCGATCAATCTTTTTCTGACTTTCCAGATGCGCATTGCTTTCGGCCATGGAGGGTGTTGCGCTTAATGCGGCGGCAGTTGCAAAAGCGGCGATGGCGAGGGACAGTTTTTTCATATCAGCAAGACCTTTCTGAAATTGCGAAGCAGTAGTTCGTTGCGTGTGGTAAAGTAAATATGGATCCGATCCGGAATAGAAAGCCCCCGGTCGCTCAAATAAATGCGCGAATATGTGAGTAATATTTCAATTCAATTTTGTGAACGGATATTATTAAAGTGATGGAACGTTTTGGAATTTTCGTTAAGTTGCAGATTTTTATAAATTAATTCCGGATATTGTTTTGTTTTCAATACCCGTGGTAGCGATGCGGATTTTTATCCGGGGGAAAACCGGTTATTATTTAAATTGATCGTGTGCCGGATGTGATCGGATTATGCGTGTTTTATCTGAACCACCGGCTCCAACCGTCCCGGTAGAGCCGTGGCAGGGGGTGATCGAACAGTGTATTCGGGGCAAAGGGCTTGCGGTCCATATCGGCGGGGAAATCGAACAATCCGGCCGGTTCGCCCTTTGCAAAAAATATCACGCCCTCCGGTAAAGCGCGCACAGGCTCGCGTGAAAAGCGCCCGCCTGCCAGAACAAATCCCCATTCACCGAAACTGGGTACATAGGCGTGATAGGGCAGCGTTTGCAGTGTTGCATCTTCTGCAAAGCTGTTTTTTGTCGCCTCCAGCGTTGCGGCAATGGTCCAGTAGGCATCGCGGGCAAAAACCGGTGAGGTGGCCTGTGTGACCAGAACCCCTCCGGCTCCGAGCTTCCGGCTCAGATCCGCATAAAACGCGCGGCTGTAGAGTTTCGAGATTGCCAGGTCCTTGGGGTCGGGCAGGTCCAGAATGGCCAC
>CALFWP010000087.1 GCA_937927905.1 uncultured Neomegalonema sp. | reverse complement strand
AACGGCACCGAAAGTTGCCGCTGCGGTTCTGCTGGTGCGTGTGCTTTACGGTGCATTCGGCGGGGTGGCGGATCACTGGTGGCAGATTATCTGGTTTCTGTCTGCATCCTCGATGCTGGTCGGCGGCATTGCTGCGATCGGGCAAACCGATATCAAGCGCCTGATGGCCTATTCGTCGATCGGCCATATGGGATTTGCCATGGTCGGCCTCGCCGCCGGTACTGCAAAGGGTGCCGAGAGCGTGCTGATCTATCTGGCGATATATCTTGTCATGAATATCGGTGTTTTCGCTTTCATCCTGTCGATGCGCCGTGATGATGTGCAGGTCACAAAAATTGATAACCTTGCGGGATTATGGAAATCTGATGGGTTGTCGGCGTTTTGTCTTGGTATCCTGATGTTCTCACTTGCAGGTATTCCGCCACTGGCGGGGTTCTGGGCAAAATTTTATGTGTTTCAGGCGGCGGTGGATGCCGGATTGATCTGGTTGCTGATCGTGGCAGTGGCTGGAACAGTGATATCATGTTTTTATTACCTCCGTATCGTGAAAATTATGGTGTTTGATGATGCTGCGGACGGCTTTGACGGACCGATGCGCATCGAAAACCGCCTGGTACTTTTCGGGTCTGCTGTGTTGGTTTTTGCCTTTGTCATGGGCGGTTTGGGTGTGCCGGAAATGGCCGCTGAAGCGGCTTCGGTCTTTGCCAAGTGAGTCAGGACGCGCTGTTACCGGAAATTGAGATTTTTGAGACCTTGGACAGCACCAATGCGGAGGCCGGACGTCGTGCGGCCTCGGGTCGGCATGGCCCCGTATGGCTTTGTGCGCGTATGCAATCGTCAGGTGTCGGGCGTAGTGGCCGGAAATGGGTATCCTTAAAAGGGAATTTCCACGCAACCCTGCTTATGCCGTTTGCCGGTGTGCCACGGCATGCAGCACTGATGTCATTTGTTACCTGTCTTGCTGTTGCGGAGACTTTGGATTATTTTTTGGTAGGATCTGCAAAAGCAAAACCCTCAGAGCGCGTAAAGCTCAAATGGCCTAATGACGCATTGCTAGACGGAAAAAAAGTTGCCGGTGTGTTGCTCGAAACCGGCGGAGTTGAAAACAACCGTTGGTTGGCGGTCGGTGTCGGGTTAAACCTGCTTCATAAGCCTGAGGATGCGGCCTGGCCCTCTGTTGCGCTGAGGGATGTGGTAAATGATGCTCCGACACCGGAACAGGCTTTGACGGTGCTGGCACAGAAGCTGGAATATTGGCAATCGCGCTTTGAAATGTCGGGTTTTGCCCCGGTGCGGCAGGCTTGGTTGGCCCGAGCCATGCGCCTAGGTGAGAGAATAGAGGCACTTGCCGGAGATAAGGTTTACTGTGGAATATTCAAAGACATTGAGGATGATGGCGCATTGTGTCTTGTGACGGAAAATGGTGAGAGGCGCATTGCCGCTGCCGACATTCATTTTCCGGCAGAGGGTTATTAAGCCGTGCTGCTCGCGATTGATGTCGGAAATACGAATACGGTGTTTGCCCTTTATGACGGTGAAAACTCGCTGGCTGACTGGCGTATTGCCACGGATACGCGCCGGACGGCGGATGAATATTTCGTATGGCTGAATCACCTGATGACACTCAGCGATGTTGCGGCGGATGCGATTGATAGCGTGATTATCGCGACGGTTGCGCCTCAAACACTGTTTAATCTTAAAACACTGGGTCGTAAGTATTTTCGAACCGAGCCTATGGTGGTGGGGGAAGAGGGCTGTGATATCGGTATGGATATCCGCCTGACACGCCCATCCGAGATCGGTGCTGACCGCGTGGTTAATGCGCGTGCCGCGCTCAGCCGCTATGGAACAGACCTGATTATTGTGGATTTCGGTACGGCGACGACATTTGACGTGGTGGATTCGGACGGGGCCTATGCCGGGGGGGTGATTGCACCCGGGGTCAATCTGTCCCTCGCGGCGCTGGAGGCGGCGGCAGCCAAGCTTCCGCGGGTTGCGGTGGACAGACCGGACTGTGTGATCGGGACGGATACCGTCAGTGCAATGCAATCGGGTGTATACTACGGATATATCGGGCTGATAGAGGGAGTGTGTCAGCGCATTATACAAGAGCACCGCAAGGATATGAAAGTGATTGCAACGGGTGGCCTGTCGCCGCTTTTTGCAGCTGGTACAAAGAGTATTGATGTTGTGGATGACAGCCTGACCATGCGCGGTCTTGTTGAAATCCACCGGTTGAATCGCGGCAATAGCCGCGCGGAGGTTTGATGGACGCGCTTTATTACCTTCCTTTAGGCGGTGCCGGTGAGATCGGCATGAATCTGTATCTCTACGGATACGGGCCGAGACACTCTGCGCGCTGGATCATAGTGGATTGCGGTATCGGATTTCCCGATGCGGCTCATGCACCCGGAGTAGAAGTCATGACGCCGGATCCGCAGTTTATAGCAGACAGGGCCGATGCGCTGGACGGTATTTTCATCACCCACGCCCACGAAGATCATATTGGCGCTGTGGCCCGTCTCTGGCATAAATTCAATGCGACCGTCTATTGTACAAAGTTTCCTGCGGAGATTGCCAAACGCAAATTTGACGAATTCGGCGTCAGTACAAAACATATCGAGATATGCGTGCCGAACGAGGCTGTGAGCGCCGGACCTTTTTCCGTGTCGTTCTTTCCCATGACACATTCGATTCCGGAAACCAGTGCACTGATCATCGGCACGCCGCTCGGCAAGGTTTTCCATACGGCGGATTTCAAAATTGACGATAATCCCGTTTTCGGCGCGCCGATGGATAAGGAAGCGATGCGAACACTCGGGGAGGAGGGCATTCTGGCGCTGTGCTGTGACTCGACGAATGTTTTTGAACCGGGTGTTGCCGGTACCGAGGATGAAATCCGGCAGCCGCTGCGTGATGTGATTGCCGGGTGCGAGGGTAAAATTGCCGCAACGACCTTTGCCTCTAATGTAGCGCGCCTGAAAACTCTGGCAGAGGCGGCCCGCGATTCAGGCCGCGCTATTGTTATCGCAGGGCGTGCTATGCGGCGGATGATCGAGGCGGCGGTGCAAACTGGCATTCTGACGGATTTTCCCCAGATGATTTCCGAGGAAGAGGCCAGGGATGTCCCTGATGATCATCTGTTTTATCTGGTCACAGGATCACAGGGAGAGGGCCGTGCGGCCATGGCGCGGATTGCGGGGAATACCCATCCATCGGTCAGCCTTTCCGAAGGGGATACGGTTATTTTTTCTTCCAAGACGATCCCCGGAAATGAAACCGATGTGTCACGGATTTATAACATGCTGGCTGAGCGCGGCATCCGTGTGATTGATGACGGCATTGCGGATATCCATGTTTCAGGTCATGCATCACGGGATGAACTTGAAGAGGTTTATGCGCTCTTAAATCCGCAAATCGCCATTCCGATGCACGGCGAGCGGCGCCATCTGCACGAACATGCTGTTATGGCAAAAGCATGGGGCGCTGACAGCTCTTATGTGGTGCCCAATGGCTCAATGTTGCAAATCGCTCCGGGTGAGCCGGTGATTGTGGATGAGGTGGAGACAGGTCGTCTTTATGTGGATGGCAATCAGCTGATCCATTCCATGGACGGTGTAGTCCGTGCCCGTAAGAAAATGGGTATGAACGGCCATATCGCAGTCTCGATTATTCTTGATGAAGCTGGCGACCTCATTGTTGAGTCCGATGCCCGGGTGACCGGTGCGCCGGAGGAAAGTAATGACTGGAAAGGGGAGGTCGAGGGGCTGATTGCCGAAGCTGTGGATGATGCGATTGAGGGTCTGAAAAATAAAGATCGCCGCGATGATGATAAGATTGAGGAAACTGCCAGGCGCTCCGCGCGCAGTGCCGCATATCGTCTTTGGGGTAAAAAGCCTGAAACCGTTGTGATGTTGACGCGCCTCGACGGGTAAAGGCTGATCCGGCGTGCCCGGTTTTGCTGAAATCCGCTTTCCGAATCCGGTTTGATCTGGCAACGATGGCACGTTAAATGCCATCGGACGGAGCGGGACGGATGCCAGATTTTACAAAAGCGGCCATTATCGGGGGTGGTGTGATCGGCGGGGGCTGGGTCGCCCGTTTTGCTTTGAACGGTATTGATGTTGCCGTGTTCGATCCCGACCCGGAGGCCCCTCGTAAAATCGGTGAAGTTTATGCCAATGCGGAACGGGCCTTGCGTGCGCTTTGCGTCGCTCCCTTGCCGAAGGCAGGAACCATTACCTATGCGAACAGCATTGCTGAGGCTGTTGATGGTGCACAATGGATACAGGAGAGCGTGTCCGAAGTGCTGGCCCTTAAGCATAAAGTATTCGCTGAAGTCCAGGCCGTCGCTCCCGATACTCTGATCGGGTCATCGACATCGGGTTTTAAGCCGTCAGAATTGCAGCAGGGGGCAACCAATCCCGCCTCTATCCTTGTCGCGCATCCGTTTAATCCGGTCTATCTTCTGCCGCTGGTCGAACTGGTTCCGTCTGCGGCGACAGGTGCGGATATTCTTGAATTTGCGCAATCCGTCCTGCCGCCGCTCGGCATGCAACCACTTGTGGTGCGCAAGGAAATCGACGCCCATATCGCCGACAGGTTTCTGGAGGCGGTATGGCGGGAGGCGCTGTGGCTGGTCAAAGACGGCATCGCCACGACAGAGGAAATCGACGATGCCATTCGATTCGGTTTCGGACTTCGCTGGGCGCAAATGGGCCTGTTCGAAACCTATCGCGTAGCGGGTGGTGAAGCGGGGATGAAGCATTTTATGGCCCAGTTCGGGCCGTGTCTCACGTTTCCCTGGACGAAATTAATGGACGTACCGGAGTTTACGGAAGAACTGGTTGATCTGATCGCAGGGCAATCCGATGCACAGTCGGGACGCTATTCGATTCGTGAGCTGGAACGCATACGTGATGACAACCTTGTCGGTATTCTTCAGGCTCTCAAGGTTAAACCATGGGGTGCGGGTGAGACGCTCGCCGCGTATGAAAAACAACTTCGCGAGGCGTCTTTTGATCGCCGTGAGGAGCAGCATGATTACACAAAATCTCTACCGCTCTACAACGCGCGGGTGCTGCCTGAATGGGTTGATTATAACGGCCACATGACCGAATTCAGGTATCTGCATGTCTTCGGAGATGCAACGGATGCCTTCCTGACTTATATTGGCATGGACAGCGCATATATGGCACGCGGGCGCTCGATTTATACGGTTGAGAGCCATATCCGGCATATCCAGGAAATCGCTTCCGGTAAACAGCTTAAATTGGAGACGCAGCTGCTCGGCTATGATGAAAAGCGGGTTCGCCTCTCCCATGTTATGCGTGAGGCGGAAACCGGCGCGCTTCTGGCAACAGGTGAGCATATGCTGCTCAGCGTTGATACACATGCGGGCAAAGCAACGCCGCTGGAGGACCCTGTATCCTCCTCATTGTCCCGCATATGGGACGGAGGGCAAAAAAATCTGACCGCCCCTGATTTTGCCGGACGCGCCATCCGGGACATTTGATAAAACCGTAAAGGCGATGTTCCGTAACGCTTTATAATGTCAGGGAGCGGCGAAACACATACGACTATTGCTTAAGACGTTACATCCGCCTCTTCAGAGGGCGGAGGCGGCGGTGTTTTACGAGGACGTCCGCGCTTCGGCTTTACCGGAGCTTCTGCAACTGTCTCAGGGACAGTTTCTGTTGCAGGCTGATTGCTTGTCTCTGCAGTACCATTGTCAATTGATGGTGTATCCGCCGGGATAGAGGCGTCTTGCGGCCCCGCTGCAGCCTCTGCCGGTTTTGTGGCGGCAGGTCTCGCCCGTGTCCGGCGTGCAGGCCGCGGTGTGACATCCCTTTGTTCAGCGCGTTTCGATTCAGGCGTTTCAACCAGGGCAGGGCCGTCCTTAGCAACCTCGGTCGTGGATTCTGTTCCTGCGTTTTCCGCTTCGTTGTTTTCATCTGCAGAGGATGGGGGCAGTCGATCCTGAGCATTGATCCGGTTTGCCGGCTGTGACTGTTCGTC
>CALFWP010000086.1 GCA_937927905.1 uncultured Neomegalonema sp. | reverse complement strand
GACTACCGTATGTCAAGGGGATACACCCCAATTATTATTAATAAATATTTAATTTTTGTATTCTGGATTAACCATTAAAGGTAATTTAATAAATAAAATTTGATTTTTATATTCCGGTTAATTGTTAAATGACTGTCGGCCGAGATTCCGTTCGGACAGCCCTGTTGTATCGCTCTACTGGTCTCTCCACTTTCCAAGGGCAACGCCATTCCGCCGATACTTAAACCTTGCTCAGTGGCTCAAAACACTCTGGGGTTGCAGGTTTTATGGATTTATCTGCAAGTGCGGGGTGAATGAACCATGTCGAGTTGTCATCAATTCAAGTCATCACTTTGCAGGCTAAACACCGGCATCTTTTGGGGTGATCACTGAATGACGGAATTTTGTTATATTTTCTGAGTATTTTACCGGCCATATCCTGCCGGTCATCCAAAATCGCGTAGGGCGCGGCAAACTTTCTTTGCCGCGCCCTGATCAGAGTAGATTACCGATGGGTATATTGTGACCTGATCCGAAGTCCGTTTATTTGGTATCAGACGCTTTTTTGCGGAAACGCATACCTGTCAGGCCCGCAAGACCAACAAATAAAAGCGCCAATCCGCCCGGTGCGGGTACAGACCCGCCGCCTGACGAGGATCCGCCGCCGGATGAATCGCCATCAACGAATGCACCGCCGCCGGAGCTGTCACCGATAGATGCGACTCTCAACTCTGTGGCTGAACAACCCTGCAAGTATGCATTCGCCGGATCAAAACTACTAACACAGTTTGCGGAATTACGGGTAAATCCGTCTGTTTGGTTTCTACGGTTTAGGAACATCCGATCGTCAAATGTATAATCCACAATCGAACCTTCGCTATCATACGTAAATTGCGATCCTGCAGTCTGATGGAACCGGAGACCGGCCTCCGGACCGGAAACCACACCCTTCCAGTCACCACCGAATGCATTATTGATCGCCGAAACATCCAAATTGAAAGTGGTCAGATCATAACCGAACCGGCTGTGCCGACCGCCATCGCTGAATGCGTTTTCGAATGTCCCTATGAGCGTACCGCGCTCGAAACCTTTTATGTGGCCTTGGCCGTCGTATGTGTAAGCAGTAATGCGATTGTTGGCGACATCACCGTAAAGAATAGCATAGCTGCTGCTATCATCTTTATTCGGGTTGCTACCGTCTGTAACGACAAGCGTGAAGCCGTCCTTGCCGAGATCAGAGCGGTAACGCATTGCATAAACGTCATTCTCATCATCGTACGACGACCACACGCCTTCACTTACGAAGTCATTGGAAAAAATAGTCGCTGATGCAGTCGTAGTCACTGCCATCGCGGATATGAAAGCCATTACCGATACGAAAGCCTTATTCTTCAACATGGTATTCTGCCTCTGCTCATAATCACATTTGACGGTCTCTGCCGGCAATCCTCGGATAGCAACAGAAGCACCAAACAGATTGTGAACTTCACACAAAAGCCTTGACATTTTAAAAACCAACATGGCCGGTTTTTTTCTAAAATTTCAGAGAATATTCAACTGCTACTGAATAATGGTTGGGCGTAAACTTGTAGAAACCAAGTTACGGCGCACGGGATGTGAGGGACTGCAACGAATTTTCGGCGTCGCGGCACGTGCGCAGAGCAAGTTGTTGTCAGTCAATCGGTTCGGTTTCGCCGGAAGATGATTGGTTCAAATCTTAAGTGTTTTTACGTCATGGCCGGTTGGCTTTTGACAAAATGCCTCTGCTTTTTTGTGTGTATGACGTATCCGGTTGTCCTGATGGGATTTTGGGTGTGGTTGCAGTTGAATACGGAGGTGTTTAATCACGTGACCTCATGTATGTATTTCCCAGGGTCCGGGGCGGTCTGCATAAACATCAAGGCAGAACTGGTCCGGGCTGTCATTGTCTTGACGCAGCATGCGGTAAAAGAGGCCATATGTACCTTGGCCGGTGTATTCTGTAATCCGCGAAGGCGGCATTCACCATTCGGCAATACTGCAGTGATCACACCCGGGTCAGCTGCTATGTGAACGAAAAAAGGCCCTTTGCTTTCCAATGACAGGACCGTTGTAACGACCGGTCGAGTGTTACATCACCGCCCCGATCTGCCAGGGGACAAACTCGTAATCGCCAAGGCCCTGTGCTTCGGATTTTGTTTGTTCGCCCGAGGCCACGCGCAGCAAAGTCCGGTATATTGACAGACCGACATCCTCAACACGTGCATCGCCGCTCAGGATTGTTCCCGCGTCAATATCCATGTCCTCGATCAGTCGTGTGTACATTTCGGTGTTTGTTGCGATCTTCAATGAAGGTACAGGTTTTGCACCGAATGCCGATCCGCGGCCGGTGGTGAAAGTCACGAGGTTACAGCCGCTGGCAATTTGACCGGTGACACTGGCCGGATCATAGCCCGGGCTGTCCATGAAGGTAAAACCCTTTGCGGTCACCGGCTCCGCGTATTTGTAGACACCGTTCAGCGGCGTAGTGCCGCCCTTTGCTGCGGCACCGAGAGATTTTTCAAGTATTGTGGTCAGGCCGCCCTTTTTGTTGCCGGGCGAGGGATTATTGTCCATCGAGCCATTGTTGCGTGCGGTATAATCCTCCCACCAGCGGATCCGTTCTATAAGGCGCTTGCCGGTTGCTTCGTCGACGGCACGCCGCGTCAGTAAATGTTCTGCGCCATAAATCTCCGGTGTTTCGGCAAGGACACCCGTTCCACCCTGTGCAACCAGCAAGTCACAGGCATGGCCAAGCGCGGGATTGGCGGAAATACCCGACCATGCGTCAGACCCTCCGCACTGTAATGCAACCATCAGATCCGACGCAGGGCAGGGCTTGCGTGTTTGCCGGTTGGCAAGGGGCAACATAGCGCGGACTTTTTCTATACCGGTCTCAACCGTGCGCCTTAAACCGGCAACATCCTGTATATTCATTGCGTGAAACAGCGGACCGTTTTCTATACCCCAGGCGTCGAGCAACCAGTCTATCTGGTTCATCTCACACCCGAGGCCCACCATCAGAACGCCTGCGACATTCGGATGACGGGCATAGCCCCACATCACCCGTTGCAGCGCCTCAAACCCTTCGCCGTCACCTGCCATTCCGCACCCTGTGCCGTGGACAAAGGCTGCCACACCATCAACATTCGGATAAGTCGATAGCTCCTCCGGCCCGAACGCATCGGCAATGTGGCGCGCTGCGGTAGCGGAACAGTTTACACTGGTGATAACGGCGATGTAATTGCGTGTGCCCACTTTCCCGTTTTTGCGGCGATAACCCATAAACGTATCCGGCTTTTTTGCAGGACTTACCGGCCTTAAATCCGTGGCAAAGGCATATTCGGCCTGAGTGTTCCGGAACTCGACATTATGGGTATGCACGTGTTCCCCGGCGGCGATATCTTGTGCCGCGTATCCGATGACTTGTGCATATTTGCGGAGGGGGGCGCCTTGCGGGATATATACGACCGCAACTTTATGACCCCGTGGAACAGCTGAGGTTGTCACTGCTGTTTCGACTTGTGTTTTTGCCGGTAAGGATCGCAATGCGGTGACAACATTGTCCGTTGGATCAAGTCGAACAGTATGTGTCATAAGGCTCTTTCACATATTGCCAATTACGCAATCCGGACATGCTGCGGGCCTTTTGCAGTAATGACAAAAGACCGTCGGTACATCTTCGGTATCAGGCAATCATGCGGATAGATTGTGTGCAAGTGATAATATTTACATGCCTGAACGTCGTGGTTCGCCTTTCTGATTTTGCTTTATGAAAGATGCCGGATGCCTTTTCTAGGCGATCCGGCGTGTGTTTATTATGCGCTTACGAAGAAAGCATTGCCGCGTAATCAGGCACTTTGCATATCGCTCTCAGGCTTATGCAAGCCGACGACAAACAGGACTGTTACACCCAGAACCCAGTAATACGCGGCATCAAAACCTGAAAATCCGAGGAT
>CALFWP010000085.1 GCA_937927905.1 uncultured Neomegalonema sp. | reverse complement strand
CATCGACAATATTGCCTTGTACCTTACCCACCACAATCGAGGATGACGAATTGGCAAAGGCATTCTGGATAACGGCCATCATAACAATGCCCGGGGCCAGAAATGCCGCAAAAGGCATCCCGTCCACCTCTCCGCGCCGCTCCGCCAAAGCGAGCGTAAACACTGCCATAAAAAGTGCAGCGGTTGCGACCGGTGCAACGATGGTCTGCATATAGACCTTGAAAAACCTGTGAACTTCCTTTTCATACAGCGTCCACATTCCAAGCCAGTTTACGCGGCCAAATCGCCTTTGCCCCATCGGTGTGTGCTGTACCGGTTTAACAGGTGATGTCATTTTGACAAAAACCCTTTGAATTAAAAAGTTTACAAGGTATATTAGATGCGCAGGGTGGCACGAGTCGTGTAATAGATGTCATACTTCTGACAAACACCTGCTGAATATGTGATAGTGTCATATATTGCTGGTCTTTTATAAATAAGGGGCTTCTATGTCTTGGACTGATGAACGCGTTGAAACGCTCAAAACCCTTTGGGGCGAAGGGCAAAGCGCCAGTCAAATCGCTAAAGTCCTGGGTGGCGTAACACGCAACGCGGTTATCGGCAAGGTTCACCGCCTTGGTCTGGCAAGTCGTGCTGCGGCGAAACCCGATGCAACAAAATCCGACACTCAAGCCCCGGCAAAAGCGGAAACCGCCACGAAAAAACCTAAGCTGAAAGCGGTCGAAAAGCCCGTAAAGTCTGTTGAAGCAACAGAAAAACCTAAACCTGTGACCGCTCACAAGCCGCCGGTGGTTACATCAACATTTCCACACCCTCCGGCCCCGTCGGAACCGCTGGTTGATCTTGCGGAAGTGGATGCGGCAGCTAAAAAGCTATCGCTGCTTGAATTGAACGAACGCACCTGCAAATGGCCGATCGGCGATCCCAGCAAAGGTGAGTTTTATTTTTGCGGGCATCCTGTTGCGGCGGGCAAGCCCTATTGTTCATCCCATGTCGCTGCTGCTTATCAGCCGATGTCTTCACGACGCGACCGGGACCGCTCCCGTATGAACCGTCAGGCAATCGGACGCAGCGCCTGAAGCCTGGAATTGTTCAGCAGAGCACACAGACCCCGCTGAGTAGCGGGGTTTTTTATGTAATAAATGCACAAACCATTCTTTTGTCCAGGGTTGCCATCTGTGCAAATTAAACACCCGATACGCATACGCACCCATATGCGCACACGGGGTATAACATATACTGGAGTAAGATTGCAGGTCCGTGTGAGGAACTAAACCAGATGAAATACAACAGGTAAGGAAAAATCATGCGCGCTACGCTTTACCGTATGTTGTCCGGCGCAGAGTCAGACAGCAGTAAAGAGCGTGATAATTTTTTCTTGCACGCCATCACTCTGACCCTGTCAAAAATCGCCGATGGCCTGATTGATCCGAAAATTGTTCTCAGCTGGATGGTCACCGCATTGGGGGCACCGGCGGCCCTGGCCGGGTTTCTCGTTCCGGTGCGCGAGGCTGGTGCCCTGATGCCACAACTGCTGATCGCACCCGCTATCCGCTCGGCGAAAGTGCGTAAGTGGTACTGGGTTGCGGGTTCACTGGGTCAGGGGGTGTGCGTAACCGGTATGGCCATTGCCGCTTTTACCCTGACAGAGACCGCCGCCGGCATTGCAATCCTTTGTTTTCTGGCGTTATTTTCCGTGTGCCGCGCGGTGTGTTCGACCAGTCACAAGGATGTTCTGGGCAAAACAGTCAAAAAGTCCACACGGGGCGCGACCACGGGTTTTGCCGGAAGCCTTGGTGCAACAGGAGTTCTGATCTTCGGCGTATTGCTGGCGACCGGACTTATTCCTCGCACAATAACGGCACTGGCCATTGTGATGATGTTTGCCGGATTGCTATGGTGTTTGGCCGCGCTCGTCTTTGCCCGTGTTCAAGAGGATGACAGTGTTATTGGGGACGGGAATGTTTTTTCCCTCAAAGCTCTGATTGACCCCTTAAGCAAAGACCCGCAGTTGCGACGCTTCATTGTTGTGCGTGCCCTGCTGATCCCCTCGGCCCTTGCACCGCCTTTCCTGATAACACTAACCGTACAGAGTGGCGACGGAGCCGGTGCGATCGGGCCGTTTATTCTGGCCTCCGCTCTGGCATCCATTCTCAGCGGATATATGTGGGGCAGGTTGTCGGACAGATCCAGCCGCCGGACATTTATGGCGGGCGGAGGGCTGGTGGCGCTGGTATTGCTGATAGCCGCTTTTATCTCAATAGGGCCGGCGCCGGATCTGTGGCTGGTGATAGGGATGCTGTTCCTGTCCCAGACCGGTTATGAAGGTGTCCGGACAGCGCGGAAAATTCACCTAGTCGATATGGCCGGAGAGGACAAACGTGCGGTTTATACCGCCCTGTCCAACACACTGATCGGAATTATTCTACTAGCGGGCGGCATACTGGGCGTACTGGCGCAGGCATTCGGGGTGTGGGCGGCGCTTGGCGCATCCGCCTTGCTGTGTTTTGCCGGCGCTGTTCTGGCCGGTAGCCTGGAGGAAGTGCAAAGCGCCTGAACCGGCACTCACGCCTGTTCAAGCGAGCCGCCAATCAGCGCAACCGTTTCCGGCACCCCGTAAAGCTCGATGAAATTCCCGAATCTCGGTCCGGCATCCTGCCCGAGCAACACCTGATAGAGTGCCTTAAACCAGTCGCGAAGATTTTCGAAGTCGTGCTCCTTGCCGACATCATAGACAATCTGTTGCAACTCTTCTCCGCTTAGCCCGTCCGGTGCCTCCGCCAGGCGGTCCCGCAGATCGGTCAGAGCACGGGCCTCCTGTGCAAAGGGTGCGCGGCGTGATTTGGTTGGCAGAATCCTGTCATTGTAATAGCGCACGGCCCCTGCTGCCGCTGCATCCAGACCGGGATGGGTTTCCGGCGATGCATCGGGTGCGTATTTGCGGATAAAGCCCCACATCTGCTCTTTATTTTCCGCTCCCGCAGCACTAGCCAGGTTGAGCAGCATCGAAAAAGACACCGCCATATCACTTTCCGGAGGCGTGCCGTTGTGCATATGCCAAACCGGATTGGCGAGTTGTTTGGTCAGATCCTGATCCGGAAAGGCCCGCAACTGCTGATGATACTCATCCATCGCTTTCGGGATCGAGTCGAAATAAAGCCGCTTTGCCGTTTTCGGCTTTTGGAACATGAAATAACCGAGACTATCCGAAGGTGCATAGGTCAACCATTCATCCACCGACAGGCCGTTGCCCGCAGATTTTGAAATCTTCTGCCCCTGATCATCCAGAAACAGCTCATAGGTGAAATGCTCCGGCGCGCGCCCCCCGAGAACGCGGCAAATTTTGTCATAGATCGGGGTATTGGTGGAGTGATCCTTGCCATACATCTCGAAATCCACATCCAGCGCTGCCCAGCGCATCCCAAAATCGGGCTTCCATTGCAATTTTGCATTGCCACCCGTCACCGGCACTGTGACATCGGTGCCGTCCTCATCCGCGAAGGTGATCGTGCCGTCCGAAGCGTTGACATCCTTCATCGGCACATAGAGCACCCGCCCCGTGCTCGGAGAAATCGGCAAAAAGATCGAATAGGTCTTTTGCCGCTCTTCACGCAAAGAAGGCAGCATCACCGCCATCAGGTCGTCATACCGCTCGGTCGCGCGCAAAAGCATCGCGTCGAACTTGCCGCTTTTGTAATACTCGGTCGCGCTAGCGAATTCGTACTCAAAGCCGAATGTATCGAGAAATCGGCGCAGCATAGCGTTGTTGTGATTGCCGAAGCTGTCAAACTCTTTGAACGGGTCCGGTACCGCAGTCAGGGGTTGTTGCAGATATTGTTGAAGGCTCTCCGGATCGGGCACATTGTCCGGCACCTTGCGCATTCCGTCCATATCATCGGAAAAGCACAGCAGCTTAGTCGGAATATCCGACAGCGCCTCGAATGCCCGACGGACCATGGTGGTACGTGCCACCTCGCCGAAGGTACCGATATGAGGCAAGCCGGACGGCCCGTAGCCGGTTTCAAACAGGACATATCCCTTTTCCGGCGGGGCCTTGGCATAGCGTTTGACCAGCTTACGCGCCTCTTCAAAGGGCCAGGCTTTGGACGTCATGGCAGTGTCACGCAGATCGGTCATAGGTTCATCCTCCGGAAGTCTGCCGGACACCTAACGGCGACAGGCCCAGCGGTCAAACGGGGAATGATCGGGCGATGCCGTTATCGGTGCAGAGAAAGTGATTTTTTTGATGGAAGAACGGCGTTTCTTGATCTGAACAGCGTTACTGTGCATGGCCCCGGCTGCACTTTTGGCGCCACTCTTAGCGCCGCTGCGCCGTTTGGAATCTGTCCCCCGGGGGCGGGCTGAGACAGTTCTGAATTCGTGTTAACCCTGCATATAGCCGCCAGAATTGCGGGCATTACGATCTCCGGAAAACCGTCACGGCTCATTATGCGTTGCAATTGAATGCCTTTGCCATGTCAATGAAGGCTCTCAACCGCCGTGTCATATGACGCTTGCTGCGATAGTTAAGTGAGTAGCGGGGCATAGAAGATAGGTTTTCCACCAGGAGCGGAACTAGAGATTTATCAGCTATGAAAGGTGCCGCAATTTCAGCGTAGACATAGGCCAGGCCCAGACCATGACGTGCATAATGCAGAAGTGAGCGCATGTCATTGGCGACCAGTCTTGGATTCGGCTGCATAGTGAACGGACCGTCCGCACCAACAAATCCCCAAGGCGCCAGAGCCCCACCCGCGCCAAAGGCATAGCAGATTGCATCATGATCCAGAATGTCGCGCGGCTCGTCCGGCACACTTCTGGCGTTTAAATAGTCTGGGGATGCCACAATACACATTGACAGCTCAGGCCCGACAGGAACGGCGTGTGTATCAGGGCTTAACAGCGTATTTGAGCGAATGGTCGCGTCGATCCCTGACGATAGCAAATCCACCTTCCGATCATCATAGATAAGCTCGACATTTACATCTGGAAACGCCGCAGAGAAACGCGCGACTAGTTCATCTAGGAAAAATGGCCCTGCACTGTAAGGTGCAGAGAGGCGGAGCGTGCCCGTCACTTCGTCCTTCTGATCGTCGAGATCACTGATTGCACACTCTAATTCAGCAACCGCCGGCAGGCTGCGCGCATAGAACTGTTCACCGATGGCGGTCAGGACAACAGATCGCGTTGATCGCTCAAAAAGGCGTACACCAAGCCTGTCTTCAAACCTTTGAATCGCGTCGCTGACTGAGGCGGGCGCCTGGTTAAGGTGCTCCGCCGCTGCTCTGAAGCCCCCTCTGCGGGCGACTTCTACAAAGACACGGATATCTCCGAAATTGCTGCGGCTCATTGTACGGTTTTTCGATCACTGTGTAAGGCAAATACCCAGTTATACTTACGATAACAATCGCATAGATTAATGGCAAGCCACAAACACAAGGACAGCAGAATGTCGATAATCACCAAGTTACTCATCCTGAAAATAAAGGAGGGGACAGAAATCGATGCTATCCGCAAGGTGTCACACAGGTTTTGCCGCGCTGTACGGTGCAATTCGCGGGAAACCCCGGTCAGGTGCAGATCAGCCACGACAAACGCTTCATGCGGATATCATAACCTTCCAACACCGTAAGACGGCGAAGCGTGTCACACTGCAATTTCCCGGACGTACGGCCACAAATGCCTTTCCAGCTCAAATCGAGGAAATGCTCGTTGGCCAGTTTTTCACGACCCATCAACCTTAAACAAAGGAGAGATACTATGACTGTACGTGAAGAAATCCAGGCCGCCATCGACGAATGGAACCACGGCCTCAGCAACGGCGATATTGAGCGCATGGTGGCCTCGTGCCACCGGGATGTCATGACAATCAACGAACGCCAGCCGGTGACAATTGGTACGCAGGCGGTGCGGGACAAATACAATCCGCGTATTGCAGCCGCTGAAATCACCTCAGGTTATGATATTGAAGAATTTCAAGAATACAGCGACACGGTGATCGTGTCCGGCCGTTTTTACGGCACCATGAAAATGCGCGATACCGGTGAAGTCAGAAACCCGGAAGGCCGGTTGGTCCTTGGCTATAAACGCGATGAAAGAGGCGCATGGAAAATGTTCCTCGACATGGACAATAACGGTCCGAACTAAAATAAAATCTTCTGCCGCGTCAGCACTGTCGCGGCTCTGCAACCAGTCCGGAGCGCAGTCATGACACCCCTGGCAATCGTCAATAAAGAGATTATCGACCTGCATGATTTTTTTACCGAATGGTTCAACGGCACTGTTGAACGCGATCAACTCGAACCGCGTTTTCTGTCGCGGCTACACCAGGACATCCAATTTATTCCGCCGGAAGGTTTGGTGATGACGGCTGATGTCATCCGACAAGGGTTTGAGCGAGGATATGGCACGAACCCCGATTTTCGCAGCCATATCCGGGATGTTGGCATCCGGTATTTCCGTCGGGACCTCGTACTTGCGACATACACCGAATGGCAGACCGGAGCGATAATGTCAGCGGACGCCAATAATGCGCGACGTACCTCGGTCCTGATTGAAATGACTGATCCGGTCACTTGGCTTCATATACAGGAAACATGGCTGCCCGCGAACGAACGAGATGCCAGATCTTTCGACTTTTGAATATTTGAACCTTCACATAACGGTCAGGAGATTAACATGACCCAACGTATCGCCCATCAACCGCGTGAAATTGCCGATTGCGTCAGCGCGTATCTTCAAGAGGGGAACCTTGAAGGGATTACCTCAATGTTTCATCCCGATGCACAAATCTTCTTTCCGCCGGACCAACCACCGGCAATAGGGATTGAAGGCGCACGCACGGCCTTTCAAGAGTTCATAGAACTGAGACCGGAGATCAAAAGCGAAATCATCTCGGAGGTGATTGTAGGCGATACGGCTCTCTTGCGCGCCAATTGGAGCGTTGTTGCACCCGACGGAACCATCATAGCCGAAGGACAATCAACCGAAGTCGCCAAGAAACTTGAAAACGGCGGATGGGGCTATCTGATCGACTGCCCCAATGGTCCCCCAACCCTAACCACGTAAAGGGCAAGCCCGTCTACGGTGACTTCATCGCCGGGAGTGATCTTCACTTTGCTCTCGCATTACCCGGTGACCTGCCACTGAACTTTAACCCGGCCCCTCTACACCGGAAAACTCTTCGGATGTTCACAAAAAATCATTTTCCTTTTATCGAAAAGGATAATTGTATTTTATACATATTCGAGAAGGTTGAGGGGCCATAAGCTTTGTTTTGAATATGCAAGCCCAGCGCAGTTAAATGAAACACAATTTAGTTCCATTGGGAATCCTGATACTCAACAAACCCTAGGGTCTGGACTCAACTGGCCCAACATCTGATTGCGAACAGGTGCAGCATTGAGAGGAAGTTCCGAGCCGATTTCTCGAAGCGGATAGCAAGTCGCCGCATATCTTTCATTTTGCAAAAGAACCGTTCGACAAGATTCCTTTGCGCGTAGAGGTTTGCGTCATGGGGAACTGGCTCGCGTTCATTGCTTTTTGAAGGGATCACAGCCAATGCGCCTTCATCAGCGATCTGCTGCCTGATTTTCTTTGAGCCGTAGGCTTTGTCTGCGACGATAGCGAGCGGCGGGATAGACCAGTCTAGGAACGTTGGCATCATCTTGCTGTCATGAACTTGTCCAGCGGATACAGCCAGCCTCAAAGGGCGTCCATCCGCATCTACAGCCGCGTGAACCTTACTTGTGCGACCGCCTCGTGAGCGGCAATACCTTCTTCCAGTTCCCCTTTTTTGACCCAGCCGCTGCGCGGTGAGCCTTCACGATGGAAGCGTCAACGAAGACGAGGGCTTCTGTGCATTCGCGCGCGAGGGCTTCGAAAATGACACGCCAAACACCTCGCTCACCCCATCTGTTATAGCGATTGTAAATCGTCGTGCGGGGCCCATATCGTCCGGGAAGATCGCGCCACGGTGCGCCTGTTCGCAGAATATAGAAAATACCGTCGAGGACTTTCCGGTCATCTTTGCGCTTGGGGCCACGACCCTGCGGAGGAAGAAGAGGCTCAATAACCGCCCACTCCTCGTCAGTCAGATCAAAACGTGCCATCAATACCTCCATCAAAGGAGGCTGTGAACCACAAAACAGATCAGAAAATCAACAAAGCCAATTGGGTTCAGACCCTAGGCTGTGTGGACGGATTCGACCAAGATGAACGTGGCAGCGAGAGCGACGATAGATCGGAAATTTCTTGCGGTCTTCTCGCAGCGTAATGCGACGCGCTTGAAGCGTTTGAGCTTTCCCATCATCTGTTCGATCCGTGCGCGACCTCGATAGAGGGCCTT
>CALFWP010000084.1 GCA_937927905.1 uncultured Neomegalonema sp. | reverse complement strand
TGCCCAAAAACAGCAACAACTACTCGATCGGGATCAGATGCGGCGGGTTAAAAGGATGGCCAAGCACAAAGCGCGCAGGATCTTTCCAACCGTCCTGCATCTCGCCCAGTGTCAAACCCGAAGCAGACGAAGCCACCACCGCATCAGGCCTCAGCGCCGGTTCGATTTCGCGGAACAAGTCATGCTTTAGATGCAATCTTTCCGGCACGCTTTCCTGGATAAACAGTGCATCAGACACCGCCTGTGCCGCATTACCGGAAAACAGGATTTTGTCCGGCGTACCGCGCTCTGTCAAACCGAGCGTTTCCAGAACCGGCCACGCACTCTCAATATACCGGCGCACAAAACTATCGCTATTCTTCGCCGGATCATAAACCGTAACAGAGTGGCCGGCAGCGAGAAACAATGCTGCCCAGCTTGCCCCGATCACGCCGGCTCCCAATACTGCGGATTGGTCACTCATCACTGTTTCCTATCATGATAGCCCCGGCTGCAAAGGTGATGCAGCGGTAAGGCCACCATCAATTGTAAAAAACTGCCCTGTCGCAAAGGCCGCTTCATCAGAGGCCAGCCAGACGGCAATGACGGCAATATCATCGGGACGCCCGAAACGACGCACAGGATGCCTCTGTAATGCTTCTGCTCTGGCTTTTTTGGGATCGGCGGCCAGAGCAAATCCGGCATCAAGCATGCCTGTTTCGATCCAGCCCGGGCAAATCGCATTACAGCGGATGCGCGGCCCGTGATCCACGGCGATCGAGCGCGTCAAACCATGCACAAAAGCTTTTGAAGCATTATAAAGCGCCATTGACGGATCTGCGACATGGCCGGAAATTGATCCGATATTGATGATCGAACCACCCTGTTCCATCAACGGAATAAAAGCACGACAGATATTAAAAACCCCCCGTGCGTTCGCGCCCATGACAAGATCCCAATCCGCATCTGTGCTCTCGGCAACCGTTTTTTCAACCTGAACACCGGCGTTGTTGACGATAATATCAAAAGCCGGAACAGCCGCCGCAAGTGCCGCAACCTGATCACTGTCCGACACATCCGCCTGATACCACTCACATTTATCGGGCAAGTTATCCGGCCGCTGACCCCGTCCGCAGGTGATAACCCCTGCCCCCTCGCGCAAAAAGGCCTCAACGATCCCGCGCCCTATGCCTTGACGTCCCCCTGTAACCAGAGCTGATTTTCCGGATAAACGCATACTACCTCTTATTTATTACCGGTTGAGACTACGGAAAAAGCGGCACCATCCATGTCAGCAACCGATAAAGCAGGATGCCCGCGATAATATTTTACGGAAAACACAGTGCCTCCGCATTTTTCTATGGCCCTGCGTGCGTTATCAAGGCTTTTCACGGTGAAGGTAATGCCCCAGTATTCAAACCCGCCACGCTCTTCATCGGAACTTTCAATACAATCCGCTATGATACCACCATCTGTGCCGGTCACATCCCAACACCTGTCACTGGCCGGTCTGAACGTCCACCCGAACAGTGTTTCATAAAACCCCTTCACCGCATTCAGAGATGAAATATTGAGTGTGTGACCCGCACGCAGTCCACCACGGGACCATCCGGTAATGCCGTTTTCCATCCGGCCTTCAAAAACGGTGAAACCTGCTCCGAGCGGATCGCGTATCAGTGCAACGCGTCCGTCGTCGAACCCGTCCTGTAACTCGACCTTTCCGCCAAACTGTACCGCCAGCTTGACCACAGTATCTATGCTTTCTACGCAGATATAGCTCATCCAGAAGCTGGGCATATTGATCTTGCGGAAAAACGGCGGCATGTCAAAAATTGAGGCAACCGGCGCATTTTCATTATAGGCATAACGGTACGCGGATGACGCATCATCAAATTGCCAACCGAAAACGCGTGTGTAGAATTGAGCCGCAAGTTCGGGTCTAAGGGCCGATAAATCACACCAGATAAAACGGGTTTTCATACTTAAAACCCGACTGCATCGCCGCCCTTCAAACCTAGCCGAGCGCGCGCCTCCGCAGGTGTTGCCACACTGAGACCGAGGTTTTCGATAATGGTGCGGATGCGCGTCACCTGTTGCGCATTGGAGGTCGCCAGCTCTCCCTTGCCGATATAAAGGCTGTCCTCAAGACCGACACGCAAATTGCCGCCCAGCATCGCGCTCTGCGTCGCGAAAGGCATCTGATTTTTGCCTGCTGCCAGCACGGACCATTCGTAATTATTCTTACCGAACAAACGGTCCGCAGTTTTATGCAGGTGCATCATATTGTCGAGATCGGCTCCCATACCACCCAGAATTCCGAACACCATCTGGACAAAGAACGGCGGCTTTACAAGGCCCTTATCGACAAACCATGCAAGATTATAAAGATGTCCAAGATCATAGCACTCGAACTCGAATTTTGTTCCATGTGTCTCCCCGAGGTTTTTCAGCGCATATTCGATCGTCGCGAAAGTGTTGGGAAAAATAAAATCTCTGGTCATACCCAGAAATTCCGGTTCCCAGGGATGCTTCCACTCTGTAAATTTGTCCAATAGCGGAAAGATACCGAAATTCATGGATCCCATATTCAGCGAAGCCATTTCGGGCGAAGCATTGGTTGCCGCCGCCAAACGCTGATCCATTGTCATGCCCAGACCGGCACCGGTGGAAACATTCACAACCGCGTCCGTGCACTGTTTGATACGCGGAAGGAATTTCATGAATGTCTCAGGCCGCGAATCCGGTTTGCCTGTTTCGGGATCGCGCGCATGCAGATGTATGATCGAGGCCCCTGCTTCCGCTGCCTCTATACTCGCAGTGGCGATTTCATCCGGTGTGACCGGCAGATGAGGCGACATCGTCGGTGTATGGATACCGCCCGTAGGCGCACAGGTTATGATCACGGATTTGGTCATGGTCGCTCCCACCCGGATAAACTGGCAACCAGCGTTACATCATTTGATCAGTTTGATCCAATCACCCGCTTCGATTTTTTCATCATCACCCAATCCGTTCAAGAGCCGCGCGGATATGACAGGGTCGCCATCAAAGGCGGCACCAGCGGCCAGCGCATTAAGGTTTTGTCCAGGCTTGACTTTTTGCACATCATAGATGCGCAAGAGCGGAATTTCTTCCGCTCGCGTCCGCCTTACACTGCTGACGATGTTTTCAAAGAGAGATTTAACGAATGGCTTTTCCCAGGCTTCAGACAAAAAAGTCATGATTGCAACGTGAGTGTCGAGATTGAAAAAAACCACACGCCCTGCCACGCTCTGATCTTCATCAATGTAACCGGCTATTCCGGATACGGCAGGGATGCCGTTGATGGTTGTCATTTCCGGATTTTCAAAGGACAGCCCGGTATCTTTTATGAATTGTATGAGGTGCCGGAACCTGCCCGGTTGTAACCTTTGAAAACGTAAAGTAACCTCACCATGCGCTGAAGCCATTGAAAAGGTTTCACCATGTCTCGGTGAAAATCCTGAAGGCACATCAAATGAAAGCCGGTGTTTTTTATTCCAATAGACTTCGTCACGAATGAATCCGCCGTCGAAGACATCCTCAAACCGCATACCGTCAATTGCCGATAGCAAACGTTCGCGCGACCCGGCAGCAGCAGGTACCGGTTTTAATGCCCCAAGCGCTTGTACACGCGCATCGATTTCAGGGTAGCCGGACCGTTCCGTTATTGCTGTCAGTTCTTCAGGCGTCACACCGGTCTTTTTCGCACGGTTTAGCTGCCACGCATCCAGTCGCCGCAAAAGATCGCCGAACCCGTGCGGGTCATAGCCGGATGCCGCGAGTATTTCTATCGCCAGCTGATCCGCCTCCAACTCCTGCTCTTTGGAAAAGGCCGAGACTTCGGAGCGGCGGGATGCGAATTTCCGGCCGATAATCGCTAAGCGTTCATCCTTTGATTCCGCCTGCAGCAATGTAGTGCGGTTTTTAGCGACAACATCAAGGATCAGGCGCTCAGTGGCCGCCACGCTTTTCGCAGTGTGGCGTGCGATAACATGACCGATTTCGTGGGCGATTACACCGGCAAGCTGTGCCTCATTATCAGACATGGCAATGATGCCGCGCGATACATAAATCGATCCACCTGCAACCGCATAAGCGCTGGGCGTATTTGTATCCAGAATTCCTATCGGTATAGGGTTAAGCTCTTCGGGGATGTCTAATGTCTGCGACAGCTTCGCAACCAGCGACTCAACGTATTGCTGGATTTCCGGATCATTATAAATACCGCCTTTCGATAGCAGAAAGCCGGGCGTTACCTTTATGCCGAGTTCTTTTTCTTCGGCAATCGTTTTGATAGCTCCCGGTTCTGTCGTTGCACAGGATGCAACAACCGAAACAATAAGAACCGAAAAGATATATCTGATAAAAACCTGCATACATACACAACCCGATAAATCACGGTGTATATGCTAGCGCGATTCACCTCAAAGACAGGTAAAGTTTCTGATACAGTGCATCCGGGCGCCGCTCCCATACCTCCCGGAATGTCTAAAGCTTCATCTGCTGCACCTGTGCCGATAATCCGCCATCCAGCACCCAAAGCTGTCCGGAGGCATAGCGGGCCTCATCCGAGGCGAGCCACAGGACCAGATTAGCGACATCTTCCGGCGTGCCATAGGTCCGCATCGGGTGTACATCCCGCACCGCCTGTTGCAGCTCGTCAATGTTCTTACCGCCTCCACCTGACCCTTCCCCCTCGAAAAAGGATTGCAGCATCGGTGTGTCCACATAACCGGGGCAAATTGCATTCACGCGTATTCCCTCCGGCCCGTGGTCACAGGCCATCGCACGGGTCAGAGCATGAACAGCCCCCTTGGTCGCGCAATACGCGGCAAGACCGGGATCTGCGATAAAACCGTCATAACTGCCAAAGTTGATGATGCTCGCTCCGCCGTCTTTACGCAGCATGGGGAGCGCGAATTTGCTGCATAAAAACGTACCGGTGACATTGACCGCAAAGCTGCGGTTCCATTCCTCCAGCGTGGTGTCCTCAATAGTTTTCTCGATTTCGATACCCGCGGCATTGACAAGGATATCCAGACTGTCCCATTCCGCCGCAAGCCGCGCAAAAGCCGAGCGCACGGCGGCTTCATCGGCGATATCAAGGCTGCGGTGTTCAACGTTTTCCGGCGGAAAGTCCCCCGGCGCGGTAATGTCTGCACAGATGACCTTTGCGCCTTCAGCGGCAAAGCGCTTACAGATCGCCCAGCCGATGCCGCCTGCGCCGCCGGTGACAAAAGCGGTTTTACCGTTTATGCGTTTGCTCATCGCTAAACTCTATTCATTTCAAAAAATTTCGCGTCGCGGCCAAGCCAGTATTGCGAGCACCAAAAAGGCAGGAATGGCAAGTTCCATTGATTCTTCTACTCCTTGAAATCGCGTACTCATTGCGGCGGAAACATCTATGCCGAACGGTGCAAGCTTACGACCGATACCGTCGTAAAATTTGGAAATCAACGCGAGCAATATGGCAAGACCAAGTGCAACAAAGCCTGTATGACGCGTGATCCAGCCGACCCAAATATGTTGCTTTTCCCGAATAAGGATAAGGATCGCACATGCTATAAGACCCAGAATAATTGCCAGGCCGATGACTTTCTCGGTAAAAGGCACGTCATCCTTCAAGTACTGGGAAGATTTGAATAAACCCCGCGTAAAATGTAATTTGTCCATATCCTGTTCCCGTGCCAGCAGAGCAAGCATCAAAACGCTGATACTTAGTTTTGTCACGGGCGCGGTACCGGCGCGGGTCCAAACCAGCATGAAACAGATAAAGTATCCTGCCGCTGAAGCAAGCTCTACCGGCCCGCCTTCACGCACGATGGCATCTATGGTTTGCAATGGCTGCATCAAAAGTATGATTAGACCCAAGGCTAAAATACCGAGCAAAACAACAACCCAAATGTGGTTCCGGTTCGACGGTCGGGTCATTTCTTGCTCGCCGGAGGCAAGCTGTTGCCCGGTGCCGGATATTGCATCCGGTGAAGCACATCGTCCCACGAGACGGTGTTTCTGACAAACTCATTCGCGGCATCACGGGGCGGCTGATAATCCCACGAGGTCAGCAACCCCGCCTCCATCGCGGCATGAACGGCGCGACGCTGATGCTGGGTAGCAATAACATCGCTGCGGATTTTGGCCGGATCCCAGCGCGCAGCCACTTCATTGGCAAAGCCCCGCAAGACTTCCGCGTAAGCCGGATCATCCGCCAGGTTTGTCAGCTCCATCGGATCGGCATCCATGTCGTAAAGCTGCGGCGGGTCCAGCTCGCAGGCAATGTATTTGTATTGATCCCGCCGGATCATAAAGACGGGATAAGAAGGGGCCATTTCCGCGCAATATTCTCCGATCGCCTCACCCTCTTCCGCCTCGCCCCCCGTTGCAGCAGGCCAAAGCGAGCGCCCGTCCAGTGGCATTCCGATGGCTGGTTTCTCCGCTCCGTGTGCGGCAATATCCAGAAAGGTCGGCAGAATATCCACCAGAGAGCACGGTGCCTTAACCGCACGGTTCACCACTCCCGGACCCGCCATGACAAGCGGCACCCGCGCGGAATGCTCGAACCAGTTCATCTTGTACCAAAGGCCGCGCTCGCCCAACATATCGCCGTGATCCGAGGTGACAATCACCACGGTATTATCAAGCTGATCACTTTCCTCCAGCGCTTGCACCACACGCCCGACATTAGAGTCAAAATAGGACGTATTGGCGTAATAGGCATGGCGGGCATTGCGCACCTGTTCATCCGTGACCGAAACCTTATCCGCCTCGATCCCCTGCATCACACGCCGGGAATGGGGGTCAGTGGCATCGGGTGAGGACGGCATATCAATCGCGTCATGATCGTACAGATCCCACCATTCGGGGCGCGCGACATAAGGATCATGGGGGTGAATAAAGCTGACCACCATGCAGAACGGATCAACTTTGTTCATCTTATAGTCGAAGATTTTCCGGCGCGCGAAAAAGCAGGTTTCCTCATCATACTCAATCTGGAACGTGGTTGCCGCTTTGCCCGCCTGCCGCACAGCATCCATATTGTGATACCATTTGTCGATCCGCTCATCAGGCAGTTCCCAATCCGGGGTCCAGGCGTGATCGGCGGGGTAGATATCGGTCGTCAGCCGCTCTTCAAACCCGTGCAGCTGATCAGGTCCCACAAAGTGCATCTTACCGCTCAGACATGTGCGATATCCCATCAGGCGCAGGTAATGGGCAAAGGTCGGCACAGCGGACGGAAACTCGCTGGCATTGTCATAGGCGGCGATGCGCGTGACATGCTGTCCGGACATAAAACTGAACCGCGAGGGCGCGCACAGCGGCGCATTGCAATAGGCGGCATCAAAGCGCGTACCCCGTCCCGCCAGCGTATCAATATGCGGGGTCTTAACGAGCGGGTGCCCATAGGCACCGGTGAAATGCGGGGCCAGCTGGTCAGCCATAATAAGTACGATGTTCGGTTGTGTCATGCTTGGGAATCCTGAAATCTGATGAAAGGTTATTTTCAGGACCTCTCCGGCGGCGGTTGATAGGCCATTGGTTTACTGCGGGGTAAAGACCGGCGCCGCTTGATCACGACACAGAATCCATCGCGTCGAGTGTCTCTTTCAGACTGCGCCGCGCACCGGTTTGCAGATATTCCATTGCCCTGAGTGCCGCCTCATGCGCCTCGATGCCGGAGCCTGCAACACAGTCCTCCACAACACGGCAGAAATAATCCGACTGATGACCGTCTACGAACGTGTAATGCACGCATACATCCGTCAGCCCGCCGCACAGGATCAACGTCTCCGTTTTCAACCCTTTCAGCAGGATTTCCAGATCAGTGCCGAAGAACGACGAATAGCGTCGCTTTTTGATTATATAATTACTTCCTTGTATTTTTTTGAAACCTCTAAATGCTTAAAAAGTACCGAATCCTAAAAAAAATAAGGATTATACTAAACGGTAACCCAACAATTTATCGTTATTTCGCATCTTTGATATTGAGAT
>CALFWP010000083.1 GCA_937927905.1 uncultured Neomegalonema sp. | reverse complement strand
CCGATTAAAGTGGTACGTGAGCTGGGTTTAGAACGTCGTGAGACAGTTCGGTCCCTATCTGCCGTGGGTGTCGGAGACTTGAGAGGAGCTGCCCCTAGTACGAGAGGACCGGGGTGGACGAACCACTGGTGGATCTGTTGTCGCGCCAGCGGCACAGCAGAGTAGCTACGTTCGGAAAGGATAACCGCTGAAAGCATCTAAGCGGGAAGCCCCCCTCGAAACAAGGTCTCCCTTGAGGGTCGTGGAAGACCACCACGTCAATAGGCCGGAGGTGTAAGTGGTAATAGCCACTCAGCTGACCGGTACTAATCACCCGATAGGCTTGATACCGATCCGGAAGTAAGCTGAAATAATCAGAATACTTTCAATCAATCAGGAAGATACCATACTCCAAGACTTGTGCATCACTTACCTGTCTGTTGCTTCGTGTGGCGGCCATAGCGCGAGGTATACACCCGATCCCATCCCGAACTCGGCCGTTAAGACCCGCTGCGCCTATGATACTGTCGCTTAAGCGACGGGAAAGTCGGTCACCGCCACACTAACCAGCAGACAGATAAACTCATTGCTCTCATTACAAGCCAATCCTCATAATCATCACTGACATTAATCTGCCTTATAAAGTCAGCACACAAGTCAGGCTTTGGCGATCATGCATACGTGTATTTACCGTCCCCTGATCCAGGCGACGGTTATACTTCAGAATTTGTAATATCAATCAGACAACCGGTAGAACTCTTATTCGAAACCTTCATAAACCGGCGCGGCCAGACCCTCTGTCAGTACATCAAGACAGTAAGGCTTATCACCTGATAATGCTGTCGCAAATGCTGCGTCCAGTTTATCCGCATCCGTGATACGTTTGCCCTCGCACCCAAGACTTACAGCGACTTGATCGTACCGTGCCTCCGGTAAAATACCGCACCCGTATGTCCGGTCGATACCGTAATCCCTGATCTGTATCTGATGCTCCGCATTCCACAGAGAATCATTACAGATCACAGCCGTGATGTTCGCTTTCTCACGCGCAGCAGTCTCAAATTCCGCAAGGTGAAAGCCGACCGTACCGTCACCCATCGCAGCTATAACCTTCGCTTCCGGACGCGCAAGCTGTGCAGCTATCGCGTAACATAAAATACCACCGATCGCTCCGGATAAACCGTTAATTAAACGCATCCCCGAAGACGTCGCTGACTGCATCCATTGACCGCACTCACCACCGTCTATACACAATATTACTTCATCTCCACCTGCAACCACCCGCTGGATACTCTCCCCTACATTGCGCGAATGTACCAAAAATCCATTCGATTTAGACGTTTCCTTACGATGTGTAAGGGCTTTGCTCACCCGCGCTAGCCACTCAGGACGCTCTACCGGAGTGGCAATGTTCGTAAGCGCTTTAATGGCTTGTCCGGTATCAGCAGTATAAGAACCAATCAGACGGTCCTGACAGAGAAATGCCGCTCTTTCCAAAGCGGTCTCATCCGGATCAATGGCGATAACCGGAACATTTTCCGATAAAGCAGGAGCGCGCGCGAAACCGGTTGAGAAATCGAGAATTTTACCGATGCTTAGAATAAAATCGGTTTCTTTTAAGATAAACGGAAACGCACCAAGCGCCGGATCGCGCAGTCCTCGCGGGCTTTCGATCGGTAGGACAGGCGCGCCTGTTGCCTTGCGAAGTGCTTCTAGTTCCTGATGCCGGCGACTATCGGTAAAGTCGGGACCGGTGAGAATTAGAGGGCGCTTTGCCTGATTAAGTTGTATAAGCACATCGGCCGCATTGCTGAACGGTTGCTCGTGAGCGGTGAAATCAGTACCCGCAACACCGCCGCTGTTTTGCAAAACGTCGAAGGGCAGTGCCACATGGACGGGACCGGGGCGTCCGGATTTGGCGATGCGGATTGCTTCGGCGATGGTTTCACCTATGGTTTCAGGGCTTTGCGCGCGCACGGCGTGTTTGACCACCGGGGCGGCGATTGCGACCTGATCCAGTTCCTGAAAAGTGCCGGTTCCGTCGCCGCCAATGGGCGAATCGCCGCTAAGGAAGAGGACGGGCACTTCCTGCATTTTTGCTGTGTAGAGAGCTGAAATCGCGTTGGCAAAGCCCGGTGCTGCAGTGACAAGAGCAACTCCGAGCTCTCCTGTTACCTGTGCCCAACCATCGGCCATGTAGACTGCAGCTGCCTCATGCCGCGTATGAACAATGCGCAGGCCGGAATCGATGGCGGCGTCATAAACCGGCATGATTTGGTTGCCGGATAGACTGAATACCGTTTTCACCCCTGCATTGCGCAGTGTTTCGGTCAGGGCGTTGGCTCCGTTCATAACTCTCTCCTCAATCATCGTCTAAGAGGTGCGTTACGATAATCATGAACGCAACAGCAAATCATGAATTCTTTATATTATTTCACTCCGCCTGTTTTTAAGCGACTTGTTGCAAAAGGATGTAAGCGCCATATAGTCTCGCAGAATTCGATATTATGCGCGTTTTGCGCTCAAAATCCGGAAAAGACGTTTATGTTCATTACGCCCGCATATGCCCAAGCCGCAGATGTTCCGCAGGTCAGCCCGTTGATGCAGTTTCTGCCCTTCATTTTGATTTTCATTATTATGTACTTTCTGCTGATCCGTCCGCAGCAGCGTCGTATGAAAGAACATCAGGCGATGATCAATGCGGTTAAAAAGGGTGACCGGGTGGTGACTGCAGGAGGCATGATTGCCAAAGTCACAAAGCTGGGGCCGGATGATAGTGATGAAATCACGGCGGAGATTGCAAGCGGTGTGGACGTAAAGCTGCTTAAATCCACGTTAACCTCTGTGTTGTCCAAGACTGAACCCGCAAACAAGAAATAGCGCCCGGGCGTTTTGACCGCGAAAGGCTGTGATGTCCCGCCTGATGTGTTTCCGCAAAATCATAGCTGTCATGACCATGGCGGTTGCCGCAATATGCGGCGGCGGAAAAGAGGCCGTGGCACGTGAGGGCGTCTCTTTTATTCATGGGGCGCAAAAAGCTCATGCCATACGGGAAATCGGAAGCCGTCATGAATTCCACATTGATGTAGGTCCTGTAACGGTTTCCTCTGATGGTTTGCACCGCGAAAGCATGACCGGGACAGGAGCGTTTTTTTACCGCGAAGCCTTTGCCGTCGCTTCCGGTCATAAAACAACCCCGCTACGATTCACGGATTTATCCGGACTGCGCCGGTCATATGCATTATATCAGGGGCCGTTGACACGGGCACCGCCGTTTTGCGGAGGTTAACGGATCGCAGAACGGCGGGCTTAACGGGCAAATCGGGATGCGGTGCGGTCTTATACTTATTTGTCCGGCGCTGCGGCGCATTATTTTATTGAGATCAAACAATGCTTCACTTTTCACCCGTGAAGAAGGCAATGATTGTGCTGGCGGTTTTGTTCGGCGCTGTGCTTGCTCTTCCGAATTTTCTGAACGAAAGCACCCGCAATGCCCTCCCGTCCTGGGCACCAAATGAACAAATCCGTCTCGGGCTGGATCTGCAGGGCGGGGCGCATGTCCTTGTCAGTGCGGAGATGGACGAGGTCTTTCAAAAGCGTATGGATACGCTGGCACAGGATGTACGGCGTGTGCTGCGCGAGGCCGGAAATATCAAGCGCGGCACGCCGGTCGTCAAACAGGATTCCGTGACGGTCCGTATCCGCGATGCCGCCGATCTTGACCGCGCCCGGGTAGCACTGGACGAGCTGCCCCAACCTCTTCAAAGTTCTGCCATTACCGGCATCAACACCCAAGACCTTGAAATCACGCTGAACGAAGCGCGACAGGCCTTCACGTTGCAATTGACGGATCAGGCCAAGGTTGAACTCCGGGACCGGACACTGATACAGGCGCTTGAAGTTGTCCGCCGCCGGATTGATCCTGAAGGCATCAAAGAACCGACGATTGCACGCCAGGGTACTGACCGGATTCTGATACAGGTGCCCGGTGCCGACAGTGCACAGGATATTCTCGATGTCATTGATGAAGCCGCTGTTCTGAATTTCCACGTTGTTACGCCATCGGGACAAGGCGATCTGATTAAGGGGATAAAGAAACCCGATCAGGAGATTTTTCCCGATGTGGTTGAGGGCGGCCCGCTTTATCTTGTGGATAAAGTGCCGCTGGTGCGCGGTGAGCAGGTTGTCGATGCCAATCCAAGTTTTGACCAGAACGGGGAGCCTGTTGTTGCGTTTCGCTTTAATGCCGCGGCGGGTCAGGCGTTCGGGCGCTGGACCCAGCAGAATGTCGGTGAGCTGTTTGCGATTGTCGTCGATGATAAGGTGATTTCGGCACCGGTAATCCGTGAGCCTATTCTGGGCGGGTCCGGTCAGATCAGCGGTAATTTTACTGTTGAAAGCTCCAGCCAGCTTGCGATTCAGATTGCCTCCGGGGCTTTGCCTGCGAAACTGGTGGAGGAGGAAAGCCGGACTGTGGGGCCGGAACTGGGTGCGGATTCAATCCATGCCGGTACGATTGCCAGTATTGTCGGCTTTATCGGCGTTATGATCTTTATGGTTGTGATCTATGGCCGCTTCGGTTTGCTGGCGGATGTTGCGCTGTTGGCGAATATGGTGCTGATTTTCGGGGCCTTGTCGGGGCTGGGGGCGACACTGACCCTGCCGGGTATTGCCGGTATCGTGCTGACCATCGGTATGGCAGTCGATGCCAATGTTCTGATTTTTGAGCGGATACGGGAGGAGTTGAATTCTGGCAAAAAACCGCTTCGGGCGATTGAGATCGGATATGAAAAGGCGTTCAGTGCGATTATCGACGCCAATGTGACCACGCTGCTTGCGGCGGCGGTGCTGTATGCCATGGGGTCCGGTCCGGTGAAGGGCTTTGCCGTGACACTGGGTATCGGGATTATCACTTCGGTCTTTACCGCCGTGTTCCTGACGCGCCTGCTTCTGTCGGTCTGGTATGACTGGAAGCGCCCGAAGACGATGAAGATCACGCTTTTTGAAATGGTAAAAAGCGGCACGAAAATCGGTTTTATGAAGGCTAAGAAAGTCGCGGCGATCCTATCGGTTATTGCCGTTGTCGTATCGGGCGTATTGTTCTTTTCCAAGGGCCTGAATTTCGGCATCGACTTTCGCGGCGGTTCCATCGTGATGGTGGAAACGCCCGACCGTGTGGACCCGTCGGAGTTCCGCAGCGCGCTGAGCGATCTGGACCTCGGGGAAATCCAGGTTCAGGAAATTTCCGACCCCGGCAAAGTCATCGAGGGCGATACCACCTCGACCGTGGTTGTCCGCATTAATCAGCAGGATGACGATCCCAAAGTTCACCGCGAGGCGATTCAGGCGGTTGAGCAGGCAATAGCGGGCACGGATGTCGCTGCAGGCAAAATCACCGGCGCAAAAATTATGGCGTCCGATACCGTCGGGGCCAAGGTTTCCGGAGAGCTGGTGGTGGCCGGTGTCACCGCTGTGGTGCTCGCGATTGCCGGTGTGCTTGTCTATATCTGGCTGCGGTTCGAGTGGCAGTTCTCGGTCGGGGCCGTGGTTGCTCTGACCCATGACGTGGCGCTGACCATCGGGATATTCTCGCTGCTGGGGCTGGAGTTCAATCTCAGTATTATTGCGGCCATTCTGACGATTGTCGGGTACTCGCTGAATGATACCGTTGTGGTCTATGACCGGATGCGGGAAAACCTGCGTAAGTATAAAAAGATGTTGTTGCCGGAGCTGATTGATCTGTCGCTCAATGAAACCTTGTCACGGACCTTGATGACCTCGCTGACCACGCTGCTGGCACTGGGCGCGTTGTTCGTTCTTGGCGGACCGGTCATGCAGGGTTTTACCTTTGCGATGATCTGGGGCGTATTGGTGGGCACGTATTCGTCGATTTTTGTCGCTTCGCCGATCCTTGAATATCTCGGCGTCAAGCGGGATTGGTCCAAGGTAACGGGAGAGGGCCCGGCGGGTGTGACCTTCGGGGAACCCGACGCGCCGTAAATTACGGTCTTCACGGTGATGATTGATAACGGCCCCGGACTCACGTTCGGGGCTTTATTTTAGAGGGAAAGATCATGGCGATCGAGCTTCGCGAAGTTCATTTCAATGCGCCGACGGCAATTGACGGATACGGTCCCGGCGGTTTTCGCGTTGGAGGGCATTGGATCGACGGCTCTGTCTTTGTCACTGAAAAGCAGATGGTGCCGTGGCGCGTGACAGAAAACGGTCCTGTGCGAAGTGATGTTGAGGCACTTGCGGAGTATCTCGGCGGGCTTGATGTCGTGTTGATGGGATTAGGGCCGGAACAACGGTTGATTCCGGCGGATGTGCAAGGCTTTTTCGACGGGATAAACACCGGTGTCGAGCCGATGGCAACACCGGCGGCGGCGCGGACATTCAACGTCCTGCTCGGTGAAGGCCGCCGTGTCGGGGCCGCATTGATCGCGGTTTGAGTAACCGTGCTATCCCTATTTGCTTATCAGTGAAGTTATGAGTTCGATTTTTTCGTTGAAATCGTAATCTTCAAGCTCGGCGAAATCTGCGGCATGGGTTTTCATACGCAGGCCCAGCCGCAATGTTGTCATGGCCGCCGCTTTGGTTCTGGTCCATAGGGATTTTTCTGATTTTTCCCGTTCTTCGGGCTGCAGGTGCTCAAGACGTTCGAGCAGATCATGTGTCGTCTGTGCTATGTTTTGCAATGTGCTGATTGCCTCCGGCTCCACGTGGGAACCGGATAGATCAGAGACGGCGGCCATCGCATCGGCGGCCTGTGCGATGATATCGTTTAATCCGCCGAGTGTGATTTCCTCGGTCAGCAAAAGCGTTCCGGCCTGATCAAGCCGTGCCAACGCGCCGCGATAATATAGCCGCATCAGATCAAGATGCGCATCGACGATCCGGTCCAGCTTTCTACGCGCATGTACCGGCAGAAAAGTATAAATTTCCGGTGTTGTCCGGTAATCGTGTAACGTTGCGCCCTGCATCCACAGGAAAGGTGCGCGGATATTGTCCGGCCTTTTCCGTGCCTCTTTTGCATAGAGCATAAGATCCGATGCGACGATGGCGGCATCCTGTGAATTATGTCCCGCTGTGCCGGTCAGATTGTCCGCAAGTGCAACGGCAAGATCATGGATACTCGACAACAGGTCCTTGCGGTTGTTTTCCAGGGTTTCATCCTGCAAATCGCGCATATCCTCCGGAAAAGGAGCCATGCGCATCAATGCATTCATATCATCATAGCTGAAATCGACCATTGCCATTCGCAAAGGGTCACTTGCCAGCATGTCGAGCATTTCATCCAACTCGGATTTATGACCCTCTTCCGTTGCCGGTACGGATGTCCGGGTGTATTTTTTACGGATCCCCGCAATAATCGCGTTGACGTGTTTCGGGCCTTGCTCCCAGTCGCTGTTCGGAAGCAGGACGATTTCGCATTCTGCCTTGGTATTATAGGGGGTGCCGTCGCGCCGGTCCTGCCACCAGGACAGCCAGACCTGCCAGCCCTCATCGGGATGTGCGTCAAGTTTCGCTTTTGCCGTTTCCCAATGTTGACGGGACCAATCCGGTTCCGGCAGGTCGTGCCATAATTTGCGGTGGAACAGGTCACGGATGGTAAAATCCGTCCGGTCCAGCAGGGTGCAATCCTCTGACACGGCATTCCAAATGGCGGCGTCGGCGGCGTCGGCGGCGTCGGCGGCGGCTCTGTCGGCGGTGGTAGCCATGGCGGCGTTGGCGGCGTCGGCGGCTCTGGCGGCGGCTCTGGCGGCGGTGGTGGCATTTACTGCGTCCGAAGGTGCTTGCGCAGCTGCTACTGAGGACGCAGTCACACGAAATAATGGCAAAACGGCATCATTATTGTGGAGTAAATATGAAACCGCGAAACCGGACATCCATACCGGTGAAACGCGCAGGGCGGCGCGGGCGGCGACGGCCACGGCCACCTCCCGCGGCCTGCCCTCAAGCCATTTTTCCAGCGTTTCATAATTGGTAATATCGGCCATGCGGGTCCGCCCCCTGTCCGCCGGTTACGCCCTATCCCTCTGCGATCGCGCCGCCCGCCTTTTTCCAGCCGCCGAAGCCACCGAGGATGTGACTGACATTTTTCAGGCCCATATCCTGGGCGGTTTTGGCCGATAGTGCCGACCGCCAGCCGGAGGCGCAATAGAAGACATATTTTTTATCGCCCTGAAACTGCTCTTTGGCATAGGGGCTGTCGGGATCAATCCAGAATTCCAGCATCCCGCGCGTACAGCTAAACGCATCCGGGATCATTCCGTCGCGGTCTAACTCGCGCGGATCGCGCAGATCAACAAAGAGAACGTCGTCATTCCCATGCAATGCCATTGCTTCTTCCGCCGTGAGGCATTCCAGTTCGGCATTGGCCTCTGCCACCATGTCTTTAACGTGCTTCATTCAATCAATCTCCAATGCAACAGCGGTTCCTTCACCGCCTCCGATACAAAGCGACGC
>CALFWP010000082.1 GCA_937927905.1 uncultured Neomegalonema sp. | reverse complement strand
ATGGAACCTTTCCCGCCTAAACCGAAGGGGATGCACTGGCGAACTTACGAAGCCCGGCGCGCCGAATTTGATTACCGGTACAACGAGGCGAACAGGGCAACTTTAGCCCGTTTCGGACAATACTTGCTGGGTTAATAGGCGCGGGTCCTCCCGTTGGGGGAGTGCATCTTATGGGTAACTGCAGATTGACCGCCCTTCCGGTGTCCCGAAATAAAATAACCGCAATGAAATGGATTGGGATTCTGTTCAGCACGGTTCATCCGGAACCGATGCATAGTGTGGGAACAAGTGTGGGAACGGAAAAATCAAAATCCGTTATTTATCAACAATATCAAATATTTAAATGGCATGGATGGCGGAGAGGGTGGGATTCGAACCCACGGTACGGTCTCCCGCACGCTGGTTTTCAAGACCAGTGCCTTAAACCACTCGGCCACCTCTCCGTTGCGCTTTTCCTAGCGATGTACAGCGCATCCGTCTAGAGACACTATAACAAAAAACATTTACGGATACTTTTCGGGAATTTCAGAAATGCTTGATCTGACGCACTACATCAACGGCGGCCATCATGAGGGCGAAACGGGCCGGTTTGCGGATGTCTATAATCCTGCAACAGGTGAGGTTGAAAAACGTACACCTCTGGCATCGCAGCAAGAGCTTGAAAAGGCCGTTTCCGCAGCAAAAGCGGCACAACCTGCCTGGGCCTCACAGAATCCGCAAAAGCGGGCGCGAGTCTTCATGAAACTGGCCGTTTTGCTGGAAGAGAACAAGACGGCGATGGCGGAATTGCTCAGCCGCGAGCATGGCAAGACCATCGAGGACTCCAAAGGCGATATTCAGCGCGGGCTTGAGGTCGTGGAGTTCGTCACCGGAGCGCCGCACCTGCTGAAGGGCGAATACACCGAAGGGGCCGGTCCGGGCATTGATATGTATTCCATGCGCCAGCCGGTGGGAATCGGCGCGGGAATAACCCCTTTTAACTTTCCGGCAATGATTCCGCTGTGGATGGCCGCCCCTGCGATCGCCTGCGGAAATGCGTTTATCCTCAAACCATCCGAGCGTGACCCGTCTGTTCCCCTGCGTATTGCGGAACTGTTTGAAGAGGCCGGGCTGCCGAAGGGCATTTTCCAGGTTGTGCAGGGCGATAAAGACGCCGTTGACGCCATTTGTGCACATCCGGATATCGGCGCGGTCAGCTTTGTCGGCTCCACCCCGATCGCGCGTTATGTGTATCAGACCGCTGCGGCCCACGGAAAGCGGGCGCAATGTTTCGGCGGAGCCAAGAATCACATGATCATTATGCCCGATGCCGATATGGATCAGGCGGCGGATGCGCTGATCGGGGCAGGATACGGCTCGGCGGGCGAGCGCTGTATGGCGATTTCGGTTGCGGTGCCTGTGGGCCGCGAGACAGGTGACCGGCTGATTGAAAAGCTCAAGCCCCGTATCGAAGAACTGCATGTCGGCCCTTACACTGATGAAAAAGCGGATTTCGGCCCTGTGGTGACCAAGGCGGCTCAGGAGCGTATTCTCGGTCTGATTGATACCGGCGTTTCCGAAGGGGCAAAGCTGGTCGTGGACGGGCGCGGGTTTTCGCATCAGGGCTATGAAAACGGCTTTTTCGTCGGCGGGTGCCTGTTTGATGATGTGACGCCGGATATGGAGATTTACAAAGCCGAGATTTTCGGACCGGTCCTGTCGGTCGTTCGCACAAACACTTACGAAGAGGCGCTCGATTTGCCGATGAAACATGAATACGGCAATGGCGTTTCAATCTATACGCGTGACGGTGATGCCGCCCGCGATTTTTCGAATCGGATCAATATCGGCATGGTCGGTGTCAATGTACCGATACCCGTGCCGCTGGCCTACCACTCCTTCGGCGGCTGGAAAGCGTCGAGTTTTGGCGACCTGAACCAGCACGGCACGGATTCGATCCGGTTCTGGACACAGACCAAGACGGTCACTTCACGCTGGCCCTCAGGTGTAAAGGACGGCGCGGAGTTTTCTATCCCTGTTATGGAATAACCCTCCATAATCAGAGCCGCAAACACGGAGCACTATTGGATAGAACACAGCATGCGGGTGTGTACAAAAATAAAAAATGCTTTAAGCGCCTAAAATAAAAAGAAAATTTTACCTTAAGGCAAATCTGGCGGTCCGTATCACAGGAATAGGACCGCCAGATGCCGTTTACGAGCGGTTTGAATTTCTGTGATCAGATGAAGGCTGAGATGCCGCAGAATGAGGCATGAAGTAAATGACTGCACAACGGATTTTTATTGAAAATAAGCGTGGCACCTTTCCGCTAATACCGGACTGAAAGACAACCTTCCAGAGTGCCACGCTTATAATACACAGAACATAACAGTGAACATCAGTCTAGGGCCTGTTGACAGTCAGGATTCCCAAAGCGGTGATTTTCTGATTCATCCTCCTGAACAGGGAGTGAATTATGGATCGCAGCCGCTTTGTACTGACGGACCATCAGTGGTCGATCATCGAACCGCTGTGCCTTGGTC
>CALFWP010000081.1 GCA_937927905.1 uncultured Neomegalonema sp. | reverse complement strand
AAAAGGTTTACGAAGAATCTCTGCCAACCAAGGAAAGTCGTGAAGCAATGGAAAATGCTGAACATGCACATACTTATAGATCACGGGGATGTGGATCAGCCGGTGTATCCAGTAGAAATAAAAGCTCTCCCATAACGGGATCAATAAAAAGATGGCGATGAACCACACCGGATTGGCGGCCCATGTCAGCATCGGCGCGTATCCGTTGGACAAAGCCCAGAGCATAATCACTTCGTATAATGTCCAGAAAAATACCCCCGATCCCAGTGTCCAGAACATGTTGTCGCGGATTTGTCCGCCCAGCGTGAACTGTTTTCCCTTGGTCATCAAAGGGCGGGGATCGTATTTCAACCGTTGGCCCTGTGCGGCATATGTGTAAAACCATAGGTGCAGCGCACCCGCGATGGCAAAGATTGTCAGAAAGTTGCGGATATAAATTCCGGCAATCCAGCCGGGTGCAAAAACGGCTGTTTCCTCAAGAGAAGGGTGAAACCAGGCATAGCTTGCAGCCGCAATGCCTACAATAATCAGCTTTTCCGTGATGAGAAACCACGTATCCCAGACCCAGCGCATCATTTTCAACGGCTTCAACGGCCAGGTGAAAAAGGGTGACACCTGTATCGGGACGTCCGGTGTGTGATGCCAGCCTTTGATCGGGTTGTCCGGCATCGTGTGCTCCTGGCGCTGTTACTGTGTTCCGGAAGATCGGTCTTGTCCGATGATCGGGATACCTGCCCGGTTTGTAAAGGTATCGTTTTGCCGGTCTTTTACGGGCCGTATTCGCGTTGCAGTTACCAGTGCAGTTATGCCATTTATACCCGTGTTATCGAACGGGAGAGACGGCATGGGTGCATATCGCGAACTTTATGAAAACTGGAAGGCCGACCAGGACGGCTTTTGGATGAAGGCGGCAGAGGCGATTGACTGGAGCAAAGCGCCGTCGAAAGCGCTGGATGATGCCAATCCGCCGTTTTACCGCTGGTTCGCGGATGGCGAAATGAATACATGTCATAACTGTGTTGACCGGCATGTAGCATCCGGACGCGGGGATCGCACGGCCATTATTTACGATTCGCCCATGACCGGCAGTAAAGCTGAAATCAGCTATGCGGAATTGCAGCAGCAGACGGCAAAACTTGCCGGTGTGCTGCGCGGGTTGGGGGTCGAAAAGGGTGATCGCGTGATCATCTATATGCCGATGACGCCGGATGCCGCTGTTGCAATGCTGGCCTGTGCGCGGATCGGGGCGGTTCACTCGGTCGTTTTCGGTGGTTTTGCATCCAGCGAACTGGCCGTACGTATTGACGATTGCAAGCCCAAGGTGATCCTGTCTGCGTCCTGCGGATTGGAGCCGGGCAGGGTGGTTGCGTATAAGCCGCTTCTCGACAGTGCGATTGATATCGCGGAGCACAAAGTTCCCCATTGTGTCATCAAACAGCGCCCTCAGGAAGAGGCGGCCATGATCGAAGGACGTGATCATGACTGGGATGCGGCGGTCGCAGCGGCGGAGCCTGCGGAATGCGTGCCGGTCGGCGGTGCGGACCCGCTCTATATCCTTTATACTTCAGGCACCACCGGACAGCCGAAGGGTGTCGTGCGCTCTGCTGGCGGCCATGCCGTTGCGCTGCACTGGTCGATGGGGGCTATTTACGATATCGGCCCGGATGATGTGTACTGGGCGGCCTCGGATGTCGGCTGGGTTGTCGGGCACAGCTATATTGTCTATGCGCCGCTTCTGATCGGCTGCACCACAATTCTGTTCGAGGGCAAGCCTGTCGGTACACCCGATGCCGGTACATTCTGGCGGGTCATTTCCGAGCATAACGTAAAGGCGTTGTTCACGGCACCGACCGCATTCCGCGCCATCAAGCGTGTGGACCCCGAGGGTGAATTTGTCAAAAAGTATGATTTGTCCTGTCTGGAAACCCTGTATCTGGCCGGGGAGCGCGCAGACCCGCCGACGATTGAATGGGCACGCGAACAGCTCAAGGTGCCGGTTATTGATCACTGGTGGCAGACCGAGACAGGCTGGACCATTACCGGTAATCCGGCGGGGCTTGAGATGCTGGATATTCCGACCGGCTCCGCCGGTGCGCCTATGCCGGGATATGATATCCGTATTCTTGATGAAGGCGGCAATGAGGTCGCGGATGGTACACTCGGCGCGATTTGCGTCAAACTGCCGATGCCGCCATCATCGTTGCCGACGGTTTGGGGTGCTGATGATCGCTTTATCAAAAGCTACATGACGACATTTCCGGGGTATTATGCAACCGGTGATGCGGGCATGAAAGATGAGAACGGGTTTCTCTACATTATGGCCCGTACCGATGATGTCATCAACGTCGCCGGACACCGTCTGTCTACCGGAGCCATGGAGGAAGTTCTGGCCGGACATAAGGATGTGGCGGAATGTGCTGTGATCGGTGTTAGCGACGAGCTAAAGGGCCAATTGCCGCTGGGCTTTGTTTGCCTCAGCAATGGTGTGGACCGGCCGCATGAAGAGATTGAGGCAGAATGCGTTGCCCGCATCAGAGGTGAAATCGGACCGGTTGCAGCATTTAAGCTGTGCAAGGTGGTCGAGCGCCTGCCTAAAACCCGCTCCGGCAAAATTTTGCGCGGTACAATGGTCAGTATTGCCGACGGACAAACTTACAAAATGCCTGCAACGATTGACGACCCTGTCATTCTTGATGAAATCAGAGTGGCTCTTTCTGATTTAGGATACGCAAAAGGCTGATTTTAAATAACTTTAACGGGGCAGGATTTTTTTAAGATTTTGTCCCGTTTCCGGCTTGACCCGGAGCAGTCATCGTCTTAGTTTCCGCCATCTCAACACAGCATATTGTTGATGTGGGCCCATAGCTCAGTTGGTAGAGCGGCTGACTTTTAATCAGTAGGTCACAGGTTCGAACCCTGTTGGGCTCACCACTTTCACAGTTCTAAGCTCTGTTCCGGATTTCCGAGTTGGTGGACTTAAGACCACAAGCGATCCTGCGACGCGGAATATAAGCTCCGTGGCGCGCTGGTGCGCAGCGGCGAAAAGACTATCGGAATCGTCAAGCGCTCTGATACGGTGCTGCGCATTGAAGTTACGCCCCGCCGGCGGATGGTCAAGCGCACTTTCATCCGGTTCGGGCGATGCCGCAGGTTGGCCAGGGACTGCAAATAGTCCGTTGCATCCGTTGCGATGCTCTAAATCAATCATCTTCTAAATAAATTCTATCATTTAATGCAGAATTGAGGATGTATTGTGAAAGTACCATATGAAAATGATGAATAAAATTAATTTATTTGTATTTATTGCAAAATAAAATCATCTTTTTCGATACAAGGAAAATTTTTGTGAGTCATTCAGGTATACTCACGGGTAAGTGCTTTTTTATTGCTTTTCTAACTTAATATCTTTGCAGTGCCGCTATATCCGATGGCGGGCAAATGCCGGTGCGCTGAACTGTGGACAGGTCGGGTGCGGAGTGATTATACACAGCTTTCTGACTTACGCGTAACCAGGATGCTACAATGACTATGAACTGGAGTGCCGACAGCTGGCGCAACCGGACTGCCCTTCAATTGCCGGACTATACGGATGAAGCTGAACTGAAACAGGCGACTGACAAGCTGTCCTCTTATCCTTTGCTTGTTTTTGCCGGTGAAGCACGTACGCTTAAAGAGCGTCTGGCGGCGGTTTCGCGCGGAGAAGCCTTTTTGTTGCAGGGCGG
>CALFWP010000080.1 GCA_937927905.1 uncultured Neomegalonema sp. | reverse complement strand
AAGACCCCGGGGGCGTACGAGCAGTACAATGATTGCGACAAGATAAATGATGATCTGATCAATACCGGGAATCACGGCTTTCACTTCATTCATCGCCGAGAAGGATTGCAGCAGGCCGAGCAGAAATCCGGCAGCGACCGCACCGCCGAGACTGCCCATACCGCCGACAACAACAACAACGAAACTCAGAACCAGGAACTCCATACCGATATTGTAATCCGGAGAGATAATCGGCGTGTACATGGCACCGGCAAGACCCGCGATCACCGCAGAAACAGCGAACATAAAGGTAAAGCGCTTGTCGATATTAATACCGAGCAGTTCAACCGTTTCACGATCTTCCATTCCGGCCCTGATCACCATGCCGAAAGTGGTGAATTTCAGGAAACAGAACACGATCAGGATGATGAAGGCCGAAAACAGAAAATAGACAAAGCGCCACATCGGATAGGTGATCGTTCCGGGATCACTGCCGAATAAACCGCTGAAATCCGCCATTCCGCCCAATGCCGCAGGCTCAGGTACCGGTATTGGGTTTGCACCGAATTGTGCCTTGACCAGCTCGGACAAAACAATGGCCAGGCCGAACGTGACAAGAATCTGTTCCGCATGGGGACGCTTATAAAAATGCCGGACCAGACCGCGCTCCATCGCCCAGCCGACAAACAGCATCACTGGAATTGTCAGTAGGATCGAAACCGGCACAGACCAGTCAATAAGCGTTGTGCCGAATGATCCCAGAACAGAGCTGATATAAGGTTCAGTCACAGCAACCTCGGTGCCCCAGGCTGTCGTTTCAAATTCACCTGTTGCAACCTCCAGTGTCAGAAGCGAGCGCATCGTTACCGCGCAAAACGCACCCAACATGAAAAGTGCACCATGCGCAAAATTAACAACGCCGAGTGTCCCGAAAATCAGTGTCAGTCCAAGGGCAATCAGCGCGTAGGCCCCGCCCTTTTCCAAACCGTTTAAAACCTGAAGAATAATAGCGTCCACGACACATCCCCTGCTCACGCGTCCATAATGCGGTCGTATTTTTGATTAAGCGCATTTGCCATGCGCGGGGTTCTGCGCTGTACAGTGCAGAACTGTTTAAAAAACAGCCGACCCGGAAGCCCGGGCCGGCCATTGATTTATAAAGTGGGATTAAGCGCCCGAGTTACACTCGCCAAGTTCACCACCGGCAAACATTGAGTGCTCGGAGTCATATGTGACCTGAGCAGCAGGCGTAACTTCAACGATTTCAAGAATATCGAATTTCGAGGTCGGGTTCTCGTTACCCTTCACGACCAGAACGTCCTTAAAGCACTGGTGGTCCGCGCCGCGATAGAGGGTCGGGCCGTTACCCAGTCCGTCAAACTCGAAGTCCTCAAGAGCTTCGACGATGCCGCACGGGTTGAACGTACCGGCTGTTTCAGCCGCGTTTGCATAAAGCAGCGTCTGAACGTAGCAGGTATGTGCCGCCTGCGATGGCGGGAAGCCGTATTCCTGACCGAAGGATTTTACGAAAGCTTTCGAACCTTCATCGGTCAGGGACCAGTGCCAGTTTGTGGAACCGAAGATGCCCTTCACGTTCTCACCGGCACCCTGTGCCATCAGACGGGAGTAAAGCGGAACAACAACAACGAAGTCTTTTCCGTTGACCTGCTTGTCACGCATACCGAACTTCACGGCCTGGGTCAGCGAGTTGACCATGTCCTTACCGTAGTGGTTCAGGACCAGAACGTCAGCACCGGAGTTCAGAACCGGCGTCAGGTACTGCGAGAAGTCACCGGCACCGAGCGGCGTGCGCACATTGGCGACGGTTTCCCAGCCCTTGGCTTCGGTTGCTTCACTGATGGATTGCTCAATTGACCAGCCCCAGGTGTAGTCAGCGGTCAGGTGATAGGCTTTCCGGTCTTTACCGTAAGCTTTTTCTAGCACAGGTGCGAGCGCGGCGCCCGACTGGAACGCGTTGAAGAAGTGACGGAAGCCGTTTGCGCGTCTGTCTTTACCCGTGGTGTCGTTCGAGTGGGTCAGACCGGCCATGAAGATAACACCGGCTTCCTGACACAGGGACTGCACTGCAATCGCAACGCCCGAGGACGAACCGCCGGTGATCATGACGGCCTTGTCAGCCTCGATCATTTTCTTGGCGGAAGAACGGGCCGCATCGGATTTTGTCTGGGTATCACCCGTTACAAATTCGACTTTCTTACCCAGAACGCCATTGCCGGTCAGCTTGGACGGCTTGAACGTATTCATCATGCCGCCGTCGCCTTCACCGTTCAGGTGCTTGACGGCGAGTTTGTATGCGCGCAGCTCGTCAGCGCCCTCATCGGCATAAGCGCCGGTTTGCGGGACGTTGAAACCGAGCGTTACGGATTTACCTGTCGGTGCGTTCAGATATGCATTGGCATCCGCCCATGCACTGCCGTTAAAGAACATTGGCGCTGCAAGGCCGGCAGCAGCCGATCCCTTCATAACGCCGCGACGGTCGATGTTTTTCTTAATAAGGCTCATCGTCTTTTCTATCCTCCCAAAGACTTTAAGGCGTGCCTGATGCGCGTCACGGGATCATCCGCGCCAAAGCACATCACCTGCATCAGTAATGCAGCTTTGTCAAAAACGCAATAAACTATTGTAAACATTACCGTTTTTTGTAAAAAATAAACAAATATCAAGATTAATATTGTAAATATTTTACTTTTTATTTAAAAAATAACGGTTTTACAAAGGCTTGTTGTATGCGTGATGTACCCGTCGGCCATGTGATACGCAATGCCCGCAGGCAGGCAGGCATGACCCAGACTGCCCTCGCCGGCGCCCTGGGCGTATCGGTGTCCTATGTCAACCTTATTGAACATGACAGGCGTCAGGTCAGAGGCAAACGTCTCAAAGACATCACGACTATACTCAATATTGATCCCAAAGCGCTTGACGGCGAAACAGAAGCGCGGCTTCTGACAGAATTGGAGGAGGTATCCTCAGACCCGGCGCTTGCCGGCCTTGACCTGGATTGGACCCAGGTGAGGTCATTGGTCGCCCGCTACGAACCATGGGCCCATGCCCTGGTCGCGCTTTACCGCGCCGGACAACGGGATCAAAGTCTCATTGCAGCGTTTTCGGACCGCCTGAATCACGACCCGGTTCTGAACGAATCGATTCACAAGATGCTCAATGCCTCAACGGCAATACATTCGGTGACAACGATCCTGAATGAAAGCGCAGAAATCAGCGCAGAACAAAGAGTACGTTTCGACAGTATACTCGGAGAAGAGGCTACCCGCCTTGCCGGTATTGCGCAGTCACTGGCCGGGTTTTTCGAACGCAATGAACAACCGGGCACCGCTTTGACCGCTCCGGAGGAGGTTGACGAATTTCTGTTCGAGCGGCGGAATTATTTTCCGGACATCGAAGAACGGATCGAACAAATCCGCAAATCACTTGACCATGATGCTCTGCCGTCGACACCGGCCCTGGTAGAATCGCTGGAAGAGGACGGTATCTCTGTCCGGCGTCTGCCACTGACGGAGCTGCCCGAGACTGCACACAGGCTGACTTATTTTGACGGCAAAACGCTATTACTTGCCGAGGGACTGCCCAGAGCGACGGAACGGTTTGAGATTGCCCGCCGGATTACCGGTTTAAAAGCGTCGGATATCATCGAAGCGGAACTTGAACGCGCGCCAAATCTGACCAGTAACGATGCACGGAACCGGGCGAAGCGGGCCCTTCACGCCTATGCCGCGGCTGCATTGCTGATGCCCTATGATAAGTTTTTCGAGGCTACGAAGACAACGCGTTATGATATTGATGCCCTCGCGATGGCCTTTAATGCATCACCGGAACAGCTGTGCCACCGGTTTACCAGCCTGCGCCGTCCGGGGGCGGAAGGTGTTCCGTTCGCCTTTTTGCGCGCAAATGCCGCCGGTTATCTGACAAAACGTTTCCCGTTACCGCGCTTGCCGATGCCGCGTTTCGGTGGGGCCTGTCCGCTCTGGGCCGTTTATGCCGCGATGCAGACACCGGATCTGAGACAACGCCAACTGGCTGAATTTCCCAACGGCGACCGGTTTTTTATCATTGCCCGCGCAACACGTCCGGTAGCAGGGGGGTTCGGAAAAACGTTGCCGGGCTTTTCTCTGATGCTTGCCTGTGATGCGCTGAACGCAGACCGTCTGGTATATTCCGACGGTCTCAATCTATCCTCCACGGCACAGGCGGAACCGGTCGGGCCGACCTGTCTTCTGTGTCCGCGCGAACATTGCGCCCACCGTCAGGAACCATCCGCCAGAGCGAAATGAGGGGGTTTGACAGGACAGGAAAATCTGCAAAAGCTTCTACCCAAAAATCTGGGAGTGATATCAGTGAAAGCCAATGTCCTTATTGCCGAGGACGAACAGAATATTGCCGAATCGCTGCGTTTCATCCTTGAACAGGCAGAGTGCAATGTCCGCCATGCAACCGATGGTGAGGCTGCCCTGCGCGAGGCCCGCCTATCGGTGCCCGATGTCCTGATTCTGGATGTAATGCTGCCATCTTTAAACGGCTTTGATGTCCTGAAAACATTACGCGCCGACGACGCATTGAAAGATGTGGCGGTCATGGTTCTGACCGCAAAAGGACAATCCCAGGATCGTCAGACAGCGGACGCTCTGGGAGCGGATGTCTTTGTCACAAAACCGTTTTCGAATGCGCATATCGTCAGCGAAGTCTTAAGGCTCGCGGCTTTGCGCTCCGGCGTGTCAGGGTAGCTAAGCAGGGCCTTCATACCGGATCATCAAGGCTGTAGTGTAAAGGTAAAATAACGGGATATCATGGCAAAAAAAGCTTCATCTCGGCGTTTACTGGACATCGCGGCCATTGCACCGGTGTTCGGGTTTATATTGCTGATCCCGCCGGTGATCGGATTATTTGCCACAAATGACACGATTTTCGGAGCGCCGCTGATCCTGGTATATCTGTTCGGGACATGGCTGGGCATTATCGGGATTTCCGCAATCATAGCGTACCGGTTATCACGTGGTACCGGTGATGGCAGTGAAGACAAATGAATTCACTGAACATCGTTATTCTGGCCGCGCTCGGGTATGCCGTGCTTTTGTTTCTGGTCGCGTTTATCGCGGATCGGACCTCACGATCCAGCTGGCTGAGTTCGCCGCTTGTCTATACGCTTTCAATCTCTGTTTATTGTACCAGCTGGACATTTTACGGCGCAGTCGGGTCTGCCGCCCGGAACGGGTTGGAATTTGCGACGATCTATATCGGACCGACGCTTGTTTTCCTGGGTTTCTATGCGGTTCTGCGCAAGCTGTTGCGAATCCGGAAAGAAAACAACATCACCTCAATCGCTGATTTTATCTCTTCCCGCTACGGAAAAAGCGACCGGGTCGCAGCGACGGTCACCGTTATCGCCGTCGCCGGTGCCGCGCCCTATATCGCCTTGCAACTGAAAGCGATCACCACAAGCTTTCAGGTCATCGGCGGATCACCGGATACGGTCGGGTCCGACCCGCAAACCGCATTCTGGGTTGCAGCAGGGCTGGCACTGTTCACGATTATCTTCGGCACCCGCAGCATCGACGCGAATGAACGCCATTACGGGGTGGTTGCCGCCATCGCGGTTGAGGCACTGGTAAAGCTGGTTGCCCTGATCGGTGTCGGAATTGTTGCCGTGTATCACGTCGCCGATGGTCCCCAGGATATCTTCCGGCGTATTACCGAAACTATGCCGCCCCCTGAAGAGGGCTTCGGTGTGCGATGGATCGGACTGATCCTGCTCTCCGGGACTGCGGTGCTGTGCCTGCCCCGCCAGTTTCAGGTAACGGTTGTCGAAAATGTCGATGAGCGGCACCTCTACACGGCGGCGTGGCTCTTCCCGCTTTAT
>CALFWP010000079.1 GCA_937927905.1 uncultured Neomegalonema sp. | reverse complement strand
GCCCATACCGATCGAGGATTTCACGGTACCGGAAGACAGCCCGCCCGCCTCGGTAATGCCAAGGTGCAGCGGATGATCGCACGCCTCCGCCAAACCGTGATAGGCAGCCACCGCAAGAAAAACATCAGAAGCCTTCACACTGATCTTGAATTCGTGAAAATCATTGTCCTGCAGTATTTTAGCGTGCTCCAGCGCACTTTCGACCATCGCCTCGGGGCAGGGTTCAGCGTATTTATCCAACAGATGTTTTTCAAGTGACCCGGCATTGACACCGATGCGCATTGAGCAGCCGTTATCCTTTGCCGCCTTGATCACTTCGCGCACACGGTCTTCACTGCCGATATTGCCGGGGTTAATGCGTAGGCAGGCCGCCCCCGCCTCTGCCGCTTCGATACCGCGTTTGTAGTGAAAGTGAATGTCCGCCACGATCGGAACATCCACTTCACGTACGATCTTAGGCAAAGCCGCCGTGGACTCCTTATCCGGGCAGGACACACGGACAATATCCGCGCCTGCACTGCTGCACGCCATCACCTGCTCTATCGTCGCCTTTGCATCCGAAGTCAGCGTGTTGGTCATGGTCTGAACGGATATAGGGGCATCGCCGCCGACAGGAACATCACCGACTTTGATCTGACGGCTGACACGGCGGTCGATATCGCGCCACGGGCGGATACTACTCATGATACACTCCAGGTGTCCAACTCAGATGACACTATTGCGCCGGACACATTTGTATTCAAGCGCCCTTTTGGTGCTAAAAAGATGAAGAAGGCGATAGCGCATAATTTGAACGCACAACACCCCGGTCCAGCGTTACATCACTCACAACAGAGCCACTGCTTCCCAGGGGTCCGAAACGTTGTCCGTCAATCTCGACAAAAACCCCGCCGGCATTTCCGGTACTGAGCCGCAAGCCGTCCTCGGGCGGTATAATGTAGGATTCCCCAGGTGAAAGAATGCCGGTGTATCTCACAGAGCCGAAGGCATCCGTAACCTGTATCCAGGAATCATTACTGGCAACCACCGCAAACCCCGCAACAGGCCAGACCGGAGCAACATTCGGCGTCACACTTACGGGGTCAGTCCGTATGATAAAGGGCTGATTATTTTCAATCACATCCAACGCTACGGTTTGCTGCGGCAAAGGTTGAGTCAGAATCACATCCTGTGAAACAGCCCGCGGAGCAGAGGATATTCTCGATCCGGCAAATACCGGAATTGGCGTTCTGATTTGAACACCGTCGTTCTCTGGACCATCATCCAGTATATCCAACGCTGCAACCTCAACATCAACGGCATCAACACCGGTGTCATTCACATTGTCCGGCCCGCCAGTATTTTCGAAAATATCCGTATCGGCGGCTGTAACAGAATTATCCGTTGCGACAGAACCGTCGCCAGCTGATACTGCATCTATATCTGCAGTATCAGCAGCAAAGCGCGCTTCATCCGTACGCGCAACCGGCGGGTTTTTTTGCAACTCACCAAAAAGAGCCTCGCGCGCAGCAGCCGCAATACGCGTTGCATCTTCATCACCCGGAACAGCCTCCTCGACTGCGCGGGATGTCCAACGCGAGTTTGACGTATCCGCCTCTTCCGGCTGATCATTACCGGCGACACGCAAGACACCGGCGGACTCAGGATTAATATCCGCAACAGGACCATCATCCGGTTCAACCGCAGGGGGCTGTGCCCTCCAGTAAGGAACGCTTCCCTGATTAGCATAATTCAAGGAAACAGGCCGCCCAGTTACAGATTCGCTGCCGACAACAGCGCGCTTTATATCGCGTGCTTCATAGGATTCATCGACATCATAAGAACCGTCCGGAGACGAAGCCTCGCGCTCTCCACCCACGGTTAGAGGAGTGTCATCACCGGAGGAAAGAGTGATGTCATCCGCAGGGGTAATGATATCACTTTCATCAGATTGGGCAACACTCCCGGCATTTCCGGGAGATTGAACAGTCCGGTTTATATCCTCAGGCAGCTCACCCGAAAGGCCCTCCTCCTCAATGGAATTACCGGAAACGGGTACGTCTAAAGACGGGATTTTCAAAGCAGCGTTTTCGACATTGTCCTGACCAGACGTATCCGCATCTGCCGCTGCACGCTGATCTTCAGGCGCATCGGTTTTTTGAATATCACCGACCTGATCTTCAATCTGACGGACCGACCCGCCAAGTTCAGGCGGAATGAGGCCTGCATCTCTGGCCGCAACATAACCGGTATATCCGGCAAAAGCGGTCACAGCGACCAAAGCAACCGGAAATAAAGAAGCCGCACACCGCTTTAACAGCGGCACAAACCCCTTTTGCTGTGCGGAGCCGGTATAGACATTATCAGGCGACTGCAACGTCACTGCAACAGCCGTATTCTGTGGTTGCGAGGTGGGCAAACCCGCTGCAGCACGGGTCTTAAGATTGTTTTCAACTGCAAAGCGCTCCACAGTCTCAACAGGGTCCATACCAAGGTATGTCGCATAATTACGCAAAAAGCCGTCAACATATGCGCGGCCCGGCAATACGCTTGGATCACCATCCTCCAGCGCCTTGATATATTTAGCTTTAATCCGAAGGTCCTGTTGGACCTGTTCCAGAGAAACGCCCGCCGTTGCGCGCATACCCCTGAATTCATCGCCCAGTTTTACTGCAATATTATTTTTGGGCGCGTTACCGCCATTCTCAACTGTCATGTCTGAGCCTGTGAAAGCATATTGCGCGAATACAGCATCTAAAACTTTAATCGACAGCGAACAAGGTTACAACGCCCATATTCAAGCATTTTTGCTTCCGGAAGACAAAGTCCGGTAGTGTTAAAACCCTCCTACCACGGTACATAGAAAAAACGCTCCGATACAAAGCCCGGAGCGTCGGATGCCTACTCACGCAAGATGCAACACCTCAATAAATATAACGGATACGGTCCGTCCAAAACCGCTCCAAAGCCCGCATTGACCGCTCCATTTCATCAAGCTCACCGCCGACCATGGTGCCGCGCTCCATGAAACCGTCCACATGACTGTCCCAGAGTCCGCTGACAATCTTACAGATTTCAACACCGGATTCCGTAAGTCTGATACGGACAGCACGCCGGTCTATTGAACAGCGTTCATGGCTGATATAACCACCCTCAACCAGCTTTTTCAGATTATAAGAGACATTGGAGCCCTGATAGTATCCACGGGATTTCAATTCACCCGCCGTAACCTCATTATCCCCGATGTTAAACAGCAAAAGAGCCTGAACACTTGTTACGTCAATAACATTAAGGCGTTCAAATTCGTCTTTGATGACATCCAGAAGCAGGCGGTGCAAACGCTCGATATACGAAAGCGTTTCAAGATACTTTTTCACCAGGTCTTCACGGACATCAGGGCGGGCGACAGTCTCGACGGGTTGCAGCACTGCACTCATGTGTTCATACCTCAGTTTACTTAAATGTTGAACACATTGTCGGTAATTTTAGTAAACGTGATATTAATATGCACTGCCCGTATAACGCGAGTTTCAAATTAATTTTAGAGAAAGTTTCACAAAAAATCAGCTTATCTTACGCCAGCTTACGGCAATTTCTTCCAATAATGTTTTTTCGGATTCCGTAAGGTCTGTTAATGGAAAGGCCTGCCGTCCGGAGATCCAGGCGTAAAGATCCTGATCACGCTTAGCGAGTAAATTCTCAAAATCATTCAACCTTTCGGCACACAAACTCTTACCATGTTCGTCAATAAATCCTCCCAATATGAGATCCATCTCGCGCATTCCGCGACGCCAGGCACGCATGCGCGCACGTTTCAGGCGAATATCAGGATCAGGTTCGGATGCAAATGTTTCGATCATGCCGCCTTGAGCGCTCCCAGCGCTTCTTCAATACGAGTAATGCGCTTGGCAATTTTTTTCTGCATGTCCTGCGCATCCTGCAGCTCCAACAACAGCATCTGACCGATTCGCTCGTCGGTGAAGTCTTCAGGCCGCGATTCGTTGGCACCGCCATCTTCGGAAGGGGCCGGTACGCCCTCACCGATCCCGTAAAGCAACCATCCGGCAGAGACGCCCAGAATACCGCCCAGCATGGTCATGCGCTGTGCACGCGGCTCTGCAACGTCATTTTCCCAGTTTTCAAGCATATCACTTTTGATCGCAAGCGCCTCGGCCAATTCCTGCTGGCTGAGGCCCGCACGCTCCCGCGCGACACTGATACGCTCGCCCAGTGTCGAGACCTCATCACCGTAGTAATCGCATTGTTCTATTGCGGACATTCCGGACTCCTGAAAACTCTGGTCAGCCCACTCATAAATATTAGCATGCACAAAAATACGAACGGCTGAACGATCTGCAATAAACTACATCATTACGATTAATGCTGCAACGCACAAGACGCTTTTACCGGAATTGCACGGCGGATTACATTGAAAAGCTGGTGCCGCATCCGCAGGAACTGATCGCATTCGGATTATCAACAGCAAAATGCGCACCGATCAGCTCGTCTTTGTAATCAATCACCGCCCCGTCCAGAAAGGGCTGTGATACGGAGTCAATGACCACGCGGGCACCGTCCTTTTCAATCACAATATCATCGTCAGATGTCGCGGTTTCGAGGTCGAATTTATACTGGAAGCCCGAACATCCACCGCCCAGCACCGCCACACGCAGCATCTTTTCCGGCCCCTCGGAGGCCAGAATCGCCGCAAGCTGGATAAAAACAGCATCCGTAACCGAAATTCCGCCGCTGGAGGCAACCGCTTCACCCATAATTTTCAACTCCGTCGCAATCGAACAGATTATCCTGTAGTACAAATAGCAACGGCAGACACAGGAACAACCCCGCCATGATGCGAGTCGAGCATTTACAGCCCTATGCCGTCAACCCGCTGCACAGTCGCGGGCGGCTCATCGCGGAAGAGGAAAGCGCGCACCGCTCACCCCATCAGCGGGACCGCGACCGGATACTCCACTCGGCGGCCTTCCGCAAACTGAAGCACAAAACACAGGTTTTCGTGGCCCATGAGGGCGATTATTACCGCACCCGGCTGACCCATTCGCTGGAGGTCGCCCAGATTGCGCGCTCCGCCGCGCGGACCCTGCGGCTGAATGAGGATCTGGCCGAAGCCGTGGCGCTGGCTCATGATCTGGGCCATACGCCGTTCGGTCATTGCGGGGAAACCGCGCTGGACGGCCTGATGAGCGGCTATGACGGCTTTGACCATAATGCCCAGGCCCTGCGGGTCGTGACCCTGCTGGAACAGCGCTATGCCCTCTTTGACGGTCTGAACCTGACATGGGAGACGCTGGAAGGGCTGGTCAAGCATAACGGGCCGCTGCTCGGTACAGCGGAGGCCCCGTACGATACGCTGCCTTTTGCAATCCGCGACTATAACGCGCGCCATGACCTGGAGCTGCATACCCGCGCCGGACTGGAGGCACAGATTGCGGCGCTGGCCGATGATATCGCCTATAACAACCATGATTTCGATGACGGACTGCGTGCTGGGTTCTTTAATCTGGACGAAATTGCGGACCTGCCTCTGATCGGGGATAAAATCCGCGAAGTTGATACGCTCTACCCCGGGTTGGAAGAGGGGCGGCGCGCGCATGAGGCGCTGCGGCGGCTGTTCTCGGCCATGGTCGCGGATATGCTGAACGAGACGACACGGCGGCTGGCGGAGGCCGCGCCGGACTCGCCCCAGGCGGTACGCGCCCACGGGACCGCGCTGGCCGGATTTTCCGCGCCGGTGGAGGCGGCCTTTACGGAAATCCGCGCGTTCCTGTTCAAGCGTATGTACCGGCATTACCGCGTCAGCCGGATGATGGAAAAGGCGGAGCGGGTGATTGCCGCTATTTTTCCGCTGCTACTCGAAAAGCCCGCCCTCCTGCCCCCTGACTGGAGCGCAAAGGCATTGGCGGCGAACGAAGCGGGCCGCGCGCGCGTTGTCGCCGATTATATCGCCGGGATGACTGACAATTACGCCCTCGATGAGTATAAACGCCTCATTGATCCGTTTGAGAGGGCATGATGCGCGAAGTTCCCCTGAAAGCGGATGAAAAGATCAAAGTGTTGCACCTGATGACCCGGGCATTCCGCTCGACGGTGGTTTTCGAGATTATCACCGCCGATGGCAGCGCACCGCGCGGCGAGATTGAGCTGTCCCATGGCAGCACGCTGGCCGGACGCAAGACCGCTACCGTACCGCTGGAGGCGCTTAACCAATTTGAAAAACGCTGGAACCAGCACGGCTTTCAAATCCATGTCACCAGTGAAACCGACGCCGTCGCCCGCTTTCACACCCGTCATATCCGCGATGTGCATATCAATGCGGCCATGGTGATCATCACCCTCGCCGGTGCCGCGTTTATCCTTCTTAGCCGGATGATGCGTCATGGATGATGCAACCCGCAGCGAGATCATCGAAATGGCGCTGAGCGATCACACAAGCTTTGATGCGATCGAGGCGCTGCACGGGTTAAACGCAGATCAGGTCAAAGTCCTGATGCGCGACAGCCTCAAACCCGCCAGTTACCGCGCCTGGCGCAAGCGCGTCCGGGACTTCGGCACAAGACGGGCGCGGTATAAGTAAAGAAAGACGGCCCATGACACCCCATACCATTCTGACATTCAATGCGCTTGTATTCGGTCTTTTCGGACTGATTTTCATCGTTGCACCGCTGGAAGCGGCTCTTTTCGTAACCGGCGGTGCCCCTGAAATCCCATCGGCCATCATCGACATGCGCGCCACCTATGGCGGGACATTCCTCGGAATAGGCGTTCTGTTTTTTATTATGAACCGCCAATCCGGCACTCAAAAGCCGGGACTGATTGCTCTGATCCTGATTCTGGCAGGCATGGCCTTTGGACGCATCACCGGCTTTATCCTCGACGGAAATCCGAATTGGGTGATGTACCTGTTTCTTGTCTAT